>NZ_JBJFHN010000001.1:0-23967 GCF_051893655.1 Porcipelethomonas sp.
CAGCCATTACCAGATTACCTCCTTTGCATTGAATACAGGCCCATTTTTGCAGACATGTGCAAAATGCTCCTCACCGTCTTTTTTAGTTTTGCATGCGCACACTAAACATGCACCGATTCCGCAGCCCATTCTCTCCTCAAGAGAAACTTCACAGTAAACGTTTGCCGCATCTGCCAGTGCAGCAATATTTTTAAGCATCGGCATAGGTCCACATGAATAAACTGCGTCAATGCTGCCCTGTTCCAGAAGTTCCTTCAAAGGTTCTGTAACAAAACCCTTTATTCCGGTCGAGCCGTCATCTGTGCAGAGAATTGTTTCAGCACCAGTTTTTCTGAAATCCTCCTGTAAAATAACAGCCTCAGCACTTCTGAAACCTGAAATCACCGTTGCCTTTTCACCATAAATTTTTGCCAACGGAAGCATGGGAGGAGTACCAATTCCTCCTCCTACAAGAACAACCTTTTTAAAGGATTCATCAATTGTAAATCCATGACCCAATGGTGCTAACATATCAATAAGTGTTCCCGGATTAGTTTCTGAAATCTCCTTTGTTCCCTCACCTTTTACAATAAACACGATTCTCAGCGTACCCTTATTCTTATCAATATCACATATTGAAATAGGACGTCTGAGAGTATGACCTGAAGGAAGAATATGCACAAACTGTCCCGGCTGTGCGGCTTCTGCAATTTCCGGACAAAGAATAACAATACTGAAAATATCCTTTGCCAGTGCATTATTTTCTAAAACCTGATATTTCCCCTGTGTGTATTTCATAAATCTTTCCTTTCTTATTTTAGTTTATATAGCTAAATTTCCTTACCACTATTTTTCATCATCAACCTCGTTGCTCCAATCCATCATATCAAGTATCTGCCAGAATTCATTTTCGGTCATTTTTTACCCTATTTTCTTTATTCACAATACGTCACAGAATAGATCTTATCATTAAACTTAGACATCGAAATAATATCTTTATCTTTATTTAATGGATCCATACATAAAAAGCTTTTTTCATCGGAACCAACTAAAAGGACAAAATGATAATTTCCAGATGACGGCATTTTTACCAAAACAATAGGATACACATTATTTTTAATCATATTTTCTATGTCAGTTTCATTTATATCAGAAGTATCTTTTCTGATAAATTTTCTATTCAATGCTAAACCAGCAGCGTCCCATTGAAGATTTCCCTCAGAATCATACACATTATTTTCTGAAAAGAATTCATTTAAAGTACCCGGCGTTATCTCCGGAAGCTGGCTAACAGATATTCCCTGCATTAAAAGTTCTGAAGCAATGCATGTTGTCAGGCACCCAGAATCTCCCATATGATATTCAGAATTACCCAAAGAATCATTTTTCCACAAATCATCCTTTTGATAAAAGGCAACAACATTATCAGCACTGATTTTTAAGGAAGGAATGATTGTTTTAGTATTTCTGTTTTTGTATAAATAAACTGCCATTATACCTGATACTGCAAGCACAATAATTATTACCAGTAAAATGATTATTGATTTTTTTCTTTTGATAATCTTCATTTTATCACCTGAATCATTTTTCAACTTAAACTTACGGGCGGAATAAAATTCCGCCCTTATTAAAGCTTATATCTTAGTAATATCAATCATTTCAACATCGTCAATAGATCTGTTAGTCATCAGTACATTTGCAAGAGCCTTAGCAGTATCAATTGCAGTCAGACTGCAAATTGAACGTTCTACTGATTTACGGCGCATCTTAACACTGTCTCTTGCCGGGAGTCTTCCTTTTTCAGAAGTAGAAATCACATAGTGAATTTTTCCGCTTTCAAGAAGTGATAAAACATTTGGTTCTTCCTTTTCAGAAATCTTATTTACAAGATTTGTAGCAATCATATTCTTGTTAAGCGTACTTGCAGTACCGCTTGTACCGTAAAGCTCAAAGCCCATCTGTGCAAATTTATCAGCGATAGCAATAATTTCCTGTTTATCAGTATCCCTGACAGAAATCAGTACGCCGCCCTCTTTCTTTAGATCATATCCGGCAGCAATCAGACCTTTAAGCAGTGCGTCCTCAAAAGTTTCCGCAATACCAAGGCACTCACCTGTTGACTTCATTTCAGGTCCTAACATAGTATCAACGTCCTGAAGCTTTTCAAATGAGAATACCGGAACCTTAACAGCAACATACTTGCTCTTTTTATAAAGTCCGCTTTCATAACCCTGTTCCTTAAGAGTTGAACCCAGCATAATCTTTGTTGCAATATCAACCATAGGAATTCCTGTAACCTTGCTGATATAAGGAACAGTTCTTGAAGAACGTGGATTTACTTCAATTACATATACTTCATCATTATATACTACATACTGAATATTTACAAGTCCGATAACATTAAGTTCAAATGCAAGCATTCTTGTATAATCAATAATTGTATCAACTATTTTCGGTGAAAGTGTCTGTGCCGGATATACTGAAATTGAGTCACCTGAATGAACCCCGGCACGTTCAATATGTTCCATAATACCAGGAATCAGGAAATCAGTACCGTCACAGATAGCATCAACTTCAACTTCCTTACCCATCATATATTTATCAATAAGAACAGGATTTTCAATCATTGTTCTTGTGATAATTCCCATATATTCAACTACATCCTTTTCAGAATGAGCAATTATCATATTCTGTCCGCCGAGAACATATGAAGGACGTAAAAGTACCGGATATCCCAGCTTTTCAGCAACTTCAACAGCTTCCTCAGTTGTCATTACAGTATATCCTGCCGGACGCGGAATATTGCATTTTTCAAGTAATTCATCAAATCTTTCTCTGTCTTCTGCCGCATCAATACTGTCAGCGGAAGTACCGAGAATGTTAACTCCCATATCTGCAAGATGACGGGTAAGCTTGATAGCTGTCTGACCGCCGAACTGTACAACAACGCCGTAAGGCTTTTCAGTTTCAATAATGGATTCAACATCTTCCTTTGTAAGAGGGTCAAAGTAAAGTCTGTCACCGGTATCAAAGTCAGTAGAAACTGTCTCCGGATTATTGTTGCAGATTACTGCTTCATAGCCCTCTTCTTTCAAAGCCCAGACACAGTGAACAGAACAATAGTCGAACTCAATACCCTGACCGATTCTGATAGGACCTGAACCGAAAACTATGACCTTTTTCTTTCCGCTGTCAGTTCGTTCAATAAACTGTTTTGCTTCATTTTCTTCATCGAAAGTCGAGTAGAAATACGGTGTTTCAGCTTTGAACTCTCCGGCACAGGTATCAACCATTTTGTAAACAGCTCTTTTTCTCACAGGGCATTTCTGTCCGGAAAGACGTTCAATTGTACTGTCAAGATAACCGTATTTTTTGGCAAACAGATACTTTTCTTCAGTCAGCTCACCATCTGCCAGCCATCTTTCCAGTTCCACAAGATTTTTAAGTTTTTCAAGGAACCATTCATCAATAAGGGTAACTTCATGTATCTGTTCAACTGTTACATCACGCTTTAACAGTTCATATACCTGAAAAGCTCTTTCATCATCAGCATGCACGATTTTTTGCATAAGCTCTTCTGTAGAATAGTCTTCAAATTTCTTCATATTAAGGGAATCAACGCCCAGTTCCGTTGAACGCACTGCTTTCATCATTGCCTGTTCAAAGCTTGTACCAATAGCCATTACTTCTCCGGTAGCTTTCATCTGAGTACCCAAAGTACGCTTTGCATAAACAAATTTATCAAAAGCCCATTTAGGAAATTTTACAACCACATAGTCAAGAGCCGGTTCAAAGCACGCATAGGTTTTACCGGTTACCTGATTTATAATTTCGTCAAGTGTATATCCAATGGCTATTTTTGTGGCAACTTTTGCAATCGGGTAACCTGTAGCCTTTGAAGCAAGAGCTGAAGAACGTGAAACTCTCGGATTTACCTCAATTACAGCATATTCCATTGATTCAGGGTGCAAAGCAAACTGACAGTTACAGCCGCCTTCCACCTTAAGCTCGGAAATAATATTAAGAGATGCTGTTCTGAGCATCTGGTATTCTCTGTCAGAAAGTGTAACGGCAGGAGCAATAACAATACTGTCTCCCGTATGAACGCCTACCGGGTCAAAGTTTTCCATAGAGCAGACTGTGATAACATTTCCCTTCCTGTCTCTGATTACTTCAAATTCAATTTCTTTCCAGCCGCTGATACATTTTTCAATAAGCACCTGAGTAATAGGAGAAAGTCTCAGACCGTTTTTGGAAATATCTCTGAGCTGTTCTTCATTTTCTGCAATACCGCCGCCTGTACCGCCCAAAGTAAACGCAGGACGGACAATTACAGGATAACCGATTACATTTGCAAAATCCACAGCGTCTTCAATTGTTTCAACAACCTTGGACGGTATACATGGTTCACCGATTTTTTCCATTGTATCTTTAAAAGCCTGTCTGTCCTCAGCCTTGTGAATAGTCAGAGGATCAGCTCCCAGAAGCTTTACATTATGTGAATCTAAAAATCCCTCTTCAGCAAGCTGCATTGAAAGAGTAAGACCCGTCTGTCCGCCGAGTGTGGACAAAACGCTGTCAGGCTTTTCAATTTCAATAATTCTTTTTACAACATCAAGTGTCAGAGGTTCAATATACACCTTGTCTGCCATTGCCTTGTCTGTCATAATTGTAGCCGGATTTGAGTTTATAAGAACAACCTCAAGACCCTCCTGCTTAAGCGCACGGCATGCCTGAGTGCCTGCATAGTCAAATTCGGCAGCCTGTCCGATAACAATAGGACCGGAACCTATTACAAGTACTTTTTTTATATCCTGTCTTAAAGGCATATCAGTGCATCTCCTTTTTTATTATATCAATAAATTCATCAAATAAATAGTCTGTATCCTGAGGACCGCCATGAGCTTCCGGATGAAACTGAACAGTAAAGGCATTGATTTTTTTGTATCTGATGCCCTCACATGTACCGTCATTTGCATTTACATGTGATACAACTCCGATTTCAGGATCCATGCTTTCACCAACAACTGCATAGCCATGATTCTGACTTGTTACAAAGGTTCTGTCAAGCTCTTTATCAATGACCGGCTGGTTAGCCCCTCTGTGTCCATACTTAAGCTTCTGAGTTTTTGCACCGTGGGCAAGAGCCATCAGCTGATGTCCCAGACAAATTCCGAAAATCGGAATACCAAGCTGTGCAATCTCCTTTATATTTGCAATAATTTCAGTATTCTCAGTAGGATCTCCAGGACCGTTTGAAAACATAATTCCATCAGGAGCGATTTCACGAATCTGCTCAGCGTTTGTATTCGCCGGAACTACAATAACCTCACAGCCTCTTTTAACAAGCTCTTTTCTGATGTTTCTTTTGTAACCAAAATCAAAAAGAGCAACTCTGTATTTCGGATAATCATCGTCATCTTCGCTGTAGATTCTGCGTTCATTTCCGGTAACAGTCTTAACCGCATCAGTGATTTTATAATCTTTTATCTGCTTTAAAAGCTCGTCCTTTTTTTCATAAACATTCTCAGTTGTAATAGCGCCGTTCATTACGCCTGCTTCACGGATAATTCTTGTAAGGCATCTTGTATCAATGGAATGAATACCAATAATATTCTGCTGTACAAGGAAATCGTTAATAGTTCCCTGTGAACGGAAATTGGACGGTGTATTACACCATTCTCTTACAATATATCCGCTTACATAAGATTTTGCAGATTCATAATCTTCATCATTTACACCATAATTTCCTATAAGCGGAAATGTCTGTGTAACAATCTGACCGTAATAGCTCGGATCAGTAAGTGTTTCCTGATATCCGGTAAGTCCCGTTGTAAAAACTACCTCACCGATAACAGTACCTTTTGCACCGAAACTGCGTCCTTCAAAAACAGTTCCGTCCGCCAGCAGCAGATATGCTTTTTCACTTTGATTAAATATGGACATCTAACCATTCCTTTCACAGATAATATTTACTATTTCAGATTTATATAAGATGTGATGTCTTCTCTCATTCTTATGGCTTCTCTTCTTGCAGCCTTTGCAAATTCCTTTTCAGGACAGTTTTCTTCCTTTTTATATGCACACATAACAGCTCTTGATGAATTTACAATTGCTCCCAGACCGTCCTTGTCAAATGCTCCGGCAATGCCTTTTGCACCGCCTCCCTGTGCTCCGTATCCCGGAACCAGGAACATTGTATGAGGCAGTCTCTGTCTCAGTTCGGAAAGCTGTTCCGGGTATGTAGCACCCACAACTGCACCTACTG
This sequence comes from Porcipelethomonas sp., assembly GCF_051893655.1. Lineage (NCBI taxonomy): Bacteria > Bacillati > Bacillota > Clostridia > Eubacteriales > Oscillospiraceae > Porcipelethomonas > Porcipelethomonas sp. Next base: position 6,248 of record NZ_JBJFHN010000001.1, read on the forward strand.
ATGAATATCCGTATTGTCCGATCTGTTCACTTCCCCACTTCTCGCACATATCTCCCATTACTGCATACACAGGAGTATTGTCAATGAGCCTGTCCTGAAGCTCACCGCTTGATTTGTTTGAAGTCTTTGCAAGAACAAATATTCCCTTATCCTTTTCCTTGCAGATTTTAAGAAGCGGATCAATACCGTCCGTACCTAAGTATCCGTTAACAGTCAAAGCATCAGCGCCGAAAGGTTCACATTCAGTATCGCCGATTAAAACGCTTCCGAGATGAGCTGCAGCATATGCTTCCATTGTAGCGCCTATGTCATTTCTTTTTCCGTCGGTTATAACAAACATACCCTTTAATTTGGCATAACGTATAGTTTTTTCCAAAGTTTTAACACCGTAATGTCCATACATTTCATAATAAGCCGCCTGTGGTTTTATTGCCGGAACTATATCGCAGATTTCATCAATAATCTTCTGATTGAATTTAAAAATTGCCTTTGCAGCAGCTTTCAAAGTCTGTCCGTCTTCTTCAAAAAAGCGGTTTTTAATGTAATCCGGAACATATTCAAGCTTCGGATCAAGTCCTACAACAGTAGGATTTTTCATATCAATAATTTTTTTAATCAATCTGTCAAATGACATTGCAATACTCCTTTATATTATTTTTCAAAATATCTGAGCTTTCCGTCTGTTATAGTGCCAATAGGCTTTCCTTTAAGCTTCATGCCCTTGAATGCTGAATTTCTTCCCTTTGATTTAAATTTGTCAGGATCAACAGTCCATTCCTTTTCAAGGTCAGTAAGCACAATATTTGCTCTGGCACCGGCATGTATTTTTTCCTCCGGCAATCCCAGAATCTGCCTTGGACGCAGAGACATCATTTCAACTACTTTTTCAAGGTTTATTTTTCCGGTATGGTAAAGTCCGGTCAGAACAGCGGCAAGAGATGTTTCAAGTCCTACTATTCCGTTAGGTGCTTTCAGAAAATCCGCCTTTTCCTCTCTGGAATGAGGAGCATGGTCGGTGACAATGCAGTCAATAGTACCGTCACAAATCCCCTCAATGATTGCATTCTTATCCTCTTCCTCACGAAGAGGCGGATTCATTCTGTAGTCAGCGTCTCTTGAAAGAAGCTTTTCATCGGTCATCATAAAGTAATGAGGACATGTTTCACAAGTTACTCTGACGCCTTCAGCCTTTGCCTTTCTTATGATTTCAACGCTTCCCCTTGTGCTGACATGGGCAATATGAATTCTGCATCCGGTTTTGGAAGCAGTAATAACTTCCCTTTCAGTAATTGAATCCTCAGATGTTCTGTCCATACCCTCAACGCCCAGAATATCTGAAATTTTCCCCTTATTTATAATACCTTTGCCGATTATTTTAAGATCCTCGCAGTGTGAAATCGTAAGCAGCCCTGCTTCATCAGCGGAAAGCATTCCATGTTTGAGCATACTCTGATTTTCAACTGGTCTTCCGTCATCTGAAACAGCAACAGCTCCGGCAGCTTTTAATTCTCTGTAATCACAAAGCTCCTCACCCTTAAGCCCAACTGTTATACATCCTACCGGATATACCTTCACGCCCGTATATTTTGCTTTTTCAATTATATAACTAATTGTTTCCGCATTATCTGCCGCAGGTTTAGTATTAGGCATACATGCAACCCCGGAAAATCCCCCGGCAAGAGCCGCAGCAGCTCCTGTTACAATATCTTCTTTATAGGTAAGTCCCGGATCTCTGAAATGAACATGCATGTCAAACAGTGCCGGCATGGCTGTAAGTCCCGTACAGTCAATAGTTTCATTACAGATGTCTGTAATTTTGTCATCTATTTCCTTTATGATACCATCGGAAATGAGAATGTCGCACTGTTTATCAAAGCCAATATCAACAGCATGAACATTTTTCAAAAGCAATAAACTCATTTTACAGTTTCCTCCGTATAATCCGAGTAAATAGCAACGCTATCGGATCCGTCTATTTCGTTTACAAATACTTTAACGCTTTCCTCACGGGAAGTCGGGAGATTTTTTCCCACATAATCAGGTCTTATAGGGAGTTCACGGTGTCCCCTGTCAACCAGTACTGCCAGCTGAATGGAACGAGGTCTTCCTCTTTCCATAATTGCGTCTATAGCAGCACGTGTACTGCGTCCGGTATAAAAAACATCATCAACAATAACAATTGTTTTATTAGTTACATCAAAATCAATTAGTGTACGGTCAGCAGTTTCCGCAGGCTTTCTGTCATCTCTGTAAGCGGTAATATCCAGAGCACCGCACGGGATTTTTTCATTTTCCAGTTCATATATCTTAGAAGCAATTCGTTCAGCAAGAGCGACGCCTCTTGAAAAAATCCCCACAATGCACAGATCTTCTGTTCCCTTGTTTCGTTCCAGAATTTCATAAGTAATTCTGGCTACGGCACGCTTTATATTATTTGCGTCCATAATCATTGTTTTTCTTTTCAATCCGTCACCCCGCAAATCAAAAAACGCTTACCTGTTTTGCTGACAGATAAGCGTGATATTATACTTATGGCTATAATTCGCCCGTAATTTTTCACACCTTGTCAACCTCGCAGGATTAACTTAAAGGTTCATTAAAAAACATTATATCATATATTAAGTCGTTTGTCCAGTTTTTTTGCAGATTTATATTTTTTTCTTTTCCGATCTGCGTTTTTTCACTTTTCTGCCAAGAAGAAAAGTGAATGCACCAGCAGCCGCCAGACCAATACCAATCATAAGCGTACTTTTCTTTAATTTCTTTACCGGTCTTTCATCTGTTTTGTCAGTAATTGCCGCACCGATTTTTCCCTTTGCAATAAGATGTGAAGAAACATTAATTCCGGCGCTGTCAAATTCAAGTTCCCCGGAAAGAACGGTAAGCTTAAGACGGTGTACCCCATCTCCTAGATTTTCTTTTGAATAAAATACCTGTCCGGCTCCGCAGTGAGCTATAAATAATCCGGCAGTCATAATTTTATTGTCAATTTCTACTTTCAGTCTGAGATTTTCAGCTCTGCCTGTCAGCGAAACAGTTTCTCCGCTGAATTCAAATTCAAAGTATTCATTTTGTCCGGAATTTGAAACACTCGTATAATTATGAAATACCGGGTCAGCGGAAATGTTTTTTGTCCAGCCTTCTGAATAGGTAAATTTACCGCAAAGGCAGTCATAATTTACGCTGTATGACGAAAAGCCAATAACCGGAGAAACAGAAAAGTTTCTGAACATATTTTTATGATATGCACTGTAAAGGCATGCACGACCCGACAAAATAATCGGTGCAGACGCAATATGTTCGCATATGAGATTTCTGTTAATATAACATCTTATTCTTCTTCCCTGAGCAGAAATTTTAAGCTGATTCCATTCTGAAGGCATTATTGTTTCTGACGTTTCTTCTTCCAGAACTTCATCCATATAACGAAGCTGCCAGCGGCAGTCAGAATATATTCTCAGCTGATATCCGCATTCGCCTGAATCTGTAATCAATGCGCTGCGGTTATACCTCAGTCCGACTCCCAGATAATTATTTTCGGAACAGTCATCAAATTTTACTTCTGCCCTTACTGAATAGTCAGCCCATGAATCGTCACCAAGAATTATTGACGGACGGTTTTTTTCTGCATCACAGCATTCTGACAAAGCATTCTGAACCAAAACCTTTCCGCCTTCAGCAGAAATAATTTCAAACTTTCCATAAGGAGTACATGAATAAAAAGGCTTTCCGTTTCTTTCATCTGAAATTTCATCACTGTAATTAAAATTATCAGTATAAGGAAGCGGCAGTACCTTATTGACAAATCCGCACTTTTTAACGCTTTCAGTTCCGTTAACATTATCAACCGGCATTGTAGTACATGTCATGACTGAAAAGGGTTTGACTTCAAGTGTATAGCAGCAGCCATCAGCATTTTCTGCAGGCATAATTTTATCAACAACTCTGAACCAGTTCACTGAGTAACCATCACAGCCTTCCGGACCTCTGGTTTCAACACAGTGAACAAATTCATCCGATTTATCTGTATTGCGGACACATATATTGTATTTTCTCGGCTTATCAGAATCATTGACAAAAATAACCGTATAATCTCCGTCATCAGAAATAAACGCCGCATATTCCCCTGAATATATGCCGGATTCGCAGACAGCATATTTCCATCCCGGTTCAGTAAAGTGAGTAATATGTGCCGCACCCCACAAACCTGCATCATAAGAATAATGTCCTGACCATGGAGTTTCAGCTTTCACCAGACCTCCCAGAGAACACTCCGTTGAAAAGTTTGCCGAAACAGCCGGATCATATTCATACATTGATGAATACTTATTAAAGCAGAATATGATATTATCCATCATATCTGTCAAAGAATTTTTTCCGGTTATTCCTGTACCGTCCGCATTAACAGAAAACTCCGGAACTGTTTCCATATGCTTTCCGTCACAGTACCATATTTCCTTATGATATTTTTCATTCAGCAGTTTAATATTTTCATTGCTGTAAATTATACCGTATCCAATAACGCTTACAGCATTTCTGAGTTCTTCGTCTGTTAACATTCCGGAAGATATTATTCCCTCCGGAGTATCATAAACGGCAGTTTTTATTTTGCTGTAATCATAGTTTGCAAGAAGTTCATTTTTTAAGCGATTACTCAGGTATTTTATAAATCCCGAAATATGTTCACAGGATTTATCTGCACCAAAGCTTATATAATCAGCCTTCAGTCCGTACTTTTCAAAAGCAGCACCCAAAACTCCCCTGCATAATTTATATCCTTCTTCAAAAGCTTCCTCAGAATTATTTCCGGAAATATTCTCAGGCAAAACAAAATGAAATTCAACTGTAATATCAGGATTGATTTTTGTTGCATCAGCCGCAAGAATAAAACCGGAATTTCCGGTAATATCATGCTTTCCATTTTCAATCAAATTTACATCTCCGCTGTATTCAACTCTGATATGAGAAAGACCAGCACCATAATTTTTTCTGAAAAGAAGCTCTGTTATTTCCTGATACGCTTCTGGCTGCTTCATCTTATAATCAGCAAGTAAACCTGAAGAACTGTCTGAAATTACTGCACCAAGTCCCCTGAAACGGCATGCCGGACTGTTTCCATATAAATTCCCGTCAATAACAATTTCCCTCAGGACATTGTTCATCTGCAAATCTCCTCCTTTTTTAAATTCAGAGCATGTCAATGTGCTCTTCCGGCAATGAGAAATTTTATTTTCTTTCCCTCCTGAGTAAACATTTTTTCATGTTCTGTCACATAATTATTTTCCTGATATTCACTATTATGAAGATCAGATGTTTTGTATTTTATTTCAAATCCTGCGTCTTCAAAATACTGAAATGACTCTTTGAAAAGATCATCATCATCTGTTTTAAACCATATTTCACCGTTTAAAAATGTCTTGTATTTTTCAAGCTGACGAATATGAGTAAGGCGTCTTTTTTTATGCTTGGGCTTTGGCCACGGATTACAGAAATTAATATATATTCTGTCAATTTTATCCTCCGGACCAAAAACATTATCTATCTGTTCAACATTTTTTATAAATATCCTCACATTGTCAAGAGGCATATTTTTCTCTTTATAAGCTTCTTCCAGCTTTCGTTTTGCCAGCACAAGCATTTCATTTTTTATATCAACAGCTATGTAATTTATTCCCGGATTATCCGGAGCTGCCTGTGAAATAAATCCGCCCTTTCCGCATCCAAGCTCCAGATACAGCGGAGCATCATTTTTAAATTCCTCTCTCCATTTGTTTTTCATCTGTTCAGGCTCATTTATACAAAAATCGCACGCTTCCAGTTCAGGCTTTGCCCATGGTTTGCATCTTATTCTCATTGTAAACTCCTTTTTATCTCTTTTTTCTTATTATAGCATAAAATCATAAAAATATCACCTGTTTTTCAATAAAATTATATTGACAGATGTCAAAGCAATGGTATAATATTAATGAATGTATACCATAAATAAAGGAATGACTTATTATGAATGATTTTTTTAAGAATATTCCATATAAAAAAGTCGGGATAAATCCGGATGGTTTAACACCTGTTTTAGAACCTGTAGTTTTAAAACCGTCTAAGGAAATCGGACTAAGAAAACGTCCGGCAGTCATAATCTGTCCCGGAGGAGGATATAAATTTCTCTCAGACCGTGAAACAGAACCTGTTGCAATGAGGTTTGCATCTTTCGGAATAAATTCGTTTATTCTCCGGTACAGTACCTCTGTCAGATTTCCGGCTGCATTGATGGAACTTGCTTCGGCAGTAAGATATGTAAGAGAAAATGCAGAACAATTTGATATCGACCCCGATAAAATTCTCGTCTGCGGATTCTCTGCCGGCGGACACCTTGCAGCAAGCCTCGGAACACTGTGGAACAGTGAATACCTCAAAAATATTTTGGGTAATACTGACATTTGCAGACCTGACGGCATGATACTTTCTTATCCGGTCATAACCACGGGAAAATACCGCCATCAGGGTTCTGTTGACAGTATTCTTGGGGAAAAACCATCTGAGGAAATGTTAAAGCTCGTTTCCCTTGAAAATCAGGCAGATGACAAAACTCCCAAAACATTTATATGGCACTGTGCAGACGATAAAAATGTACCGGTTGAAAATACTCTTGATTTTGTAAAAGCATTAAGTTGTCACAATATTTCTTTTGAGTGCCATATATTCCCGCAGGGCGGTCACGGTCTTGCTCTGTCAGATGAATCCACAGCCGGACGTGAAAGCCATATAAACCCTGTATGTGCTCAGTGGGCAGAGCTTGCTCTAAACTGGGTAAAAAGAGAATTTATGAACAGATAATTTGCTCCATATTTTGTTATTTTTTATGATTTATACTGATACTTGCAAAAACATTCTGTTTATGCTATAATGTTTTTTACTGAAATAAATTATAGGAGAGAGTAAAAATGTTTAAAATAGTTAACAAGCGTGTGCTTAATCCATCGGTTGTTTTAATGGATATTGATGCTCCTTTTATTGCTAAAAAGGCAAAAGCAGGTCAGTTTATAATATTCAGAATCGACGAACATGGCGAAAGAGTACCGCTGACAATTGCAGATTATGATCGTGAAAACGGAACTATTACAATTATTTTCCAGATAGTAGGAAAATCTACAGAACGTCTGGCACAAATGAACGCCGGAGATTCTCTGCTTGACGTTGCCGGTCCTCTGGGCATTCCTACACACATTGACGAAAATGCAAAGAAAGTTTGTGTAATCGGCGGCGGTGTCGGATGCGCAATTGCATATCCTCAGGCAAAAGAACTGTTCCAGAGAGGAATTGAAGTTGATGTTATTGCTGGTTTCAGAAGCCGTGACATTGTTATTCTTGAAGATGAATTCAAGAAAACCTGCAATAATCTTATCGTCTGTACTGATGACGGAAGCTATGGCAAAAAAGGTTTTGTAACAGATGCTCTCAAGGAACAGATTGAACAGGGCAGCAAATACGATGCAGTTATTGCAATTGGTCCTGTTCCAATGATGAAATTTGTATGTGCAGTTACAAAACCGTATGATATCAAAACTATCGTCTCTTTGAATCCTATAATGATCGACGGTACAGGAATGTGCGGCGGATGCCGTGTAACTGTAGGCGGAAAAATCAGATACGCCTGCGTTGACGGTCCTGATTTTGATGGTCACGAAGTTGATTTTGATGAGCTTATGAAAAGAAATTCTACATACAAAGAGCAGGAACATGCCTGCCGTATGCTGAATATGAAATAATACGGGAGGTACACTACAATGGCAAATATGGCATTAAATAAGGTTCCTATGCCTGAACAGGATCCAAAAGTCAGAGCAAGAAATTTTGAAGAAGTAACAAAAGGATATACAAAGGAAATGGCTATGGAAGAGGCTTCACGCTGTTTAAACTGCAAGAATAAGCCTTGTGTTTCCGGATGTCCTGTAGGTGTAAGAATTCCTGAATTTATAGAACAGGTTGCTAAAGGCGATTTTGAAAAGGCTTATGAAATTATTACATCTACAAACTCTCTGCCGGCTGTCTGCGGACGTGTTTGTCCTCAGGAAAATCAGTGTGAAGGTAAATGTGTAAGAGGCATCAAGGGCGAACCTGTTGGCATCGGACGTCTTGAAAGATTTGTTGCTGATTATATGATGAACAAAGGAAATGCTTCCCCTCAGAAACCTGAATCAAACGGACATAAGGTCGCTGTTGTCGGTGCAGGTCCTGCAGGACTCACATGTGCCGGAGATCTTGCAAAGCTGGGCTATCAGGTTACGATTTTTGAAGCATTCCATACTGCCGGAGGCGTTTTAATGTATGGTATCCCTGAATTCAGACTTCCTAAAAATATAGTTCAGAAAGAAATCAAAAAGCTTAAAGATATGGGTGTTGAAATCATGCAGGACATGGTTATCGGCAAGGTTCTTTCTGTTGAAGAAATAATGGAAATGGGATATGAAGCTGTATTTATCGGTTCAGGTGCCGGACTTCCAAGATTTATGGGAATTGAAGGCGAATCACTAATCGGTGTATGCTCTGCAAACGAATATCTCACAAGAATAAACCTTATGAAGGGTTATCTTGACGAATATGACACGCCGGTTATCAAATCTAAATCAGTAGCAGTAGTAGGCGGCGGAAATGTTGCTATGGATGCTGCAAGAAGTGCACTGAGAATGGGTGCTGAACATGTTTATATTGTTTACAGACGCTCTGAAGAAGAAATGCCGGCAAGAAAAGAAGAAGTACATCATGCAAAAGAAGAAGGCGTTGAATTCCTGAATCTTAACAATCCGGTCAAAATTGTCGGTGATGAAAACGGAAGAGTCTGCGCAATGGAATGCATCAAAATGGAACTTGGTGAACCTGATGAAAGCGGAAGAAGAAGTCCTAGTCCAATTGAAGGTTCAAATTACATGCTGGATGTTGATACAGTTATTATGTCTATAGGTACTTCTCCAAATCCTCTTATCCGTACTACTACTCATGGTCTTGAAGCCAACAAAAGAGGTTGCCTTATCGTAAATGAGGACATGCTTACTACAAAAGAAGGCGTTTATGCCGGCGGCGATGCAGTTACAGGTGCTGCTACTGTTATTTTAGCAATGGGTGCAGGTAAAACTGCAGCAAAATCCATTGATGAATATATAAAATCAAAATAACGGAGGGTATTTCATGCAAGAAATTTTCGGTTCATTGGCATTAATGTCAAATAACAGCGCATCAACAGGAAGTGTACTTACTTCTATAGTACTTCCAATGGTTCTTATCATTGTTTTCTTCTATTTTCTTTTAATAAGACCCCAGAAGAAAAAAGACAAAGAAGCTAAAACAATGCGGGAAAATATTCAGATCGGTGATGAAATTATGACAATCGGCGGTATCGTCGGAATTGTTGTTAGAAAAAGCGAAGATACCGTGGTAATAGAAACCGGCGGTGACAAAAGTAAACTTCGCATAAAGAACTGGGCAGTTCAGGAAAATCTTACAGTTACTGAAAAAGCAAATGCAGCTAAGGCTGCAAAAGCTGCCGAAATTGTTGAAGCAAGAAAAAAGAAAAAAGAGCAAAAAAATAATAAATAATTTTACGCCCTGCTAAGTTACCAAAATTTAGCAGGGCGTTTTTTCAGGAGTTTTAACTTATGACAGAAAAGAAAAAATATGTTAGTGCAGAAATTGAAGTTATTTATTTTCAGGACAACGACATTATTATGACATCATTGGATCTTCCGGAAGTTGAAATTCAAAGTAATATATATGAAGAATCCGAAACAAATCCAAAATCACAATTTATGGTATAAAATCAGATTTTCAAATCAACAAAGGAACGTTTTCACATGCAAAGCGTTCCTTTTTTTAATTCAAATATATGACTGTAGTATAATTTAAAATTTAATTATTTCAATATTTCCATTTGTTCATACGTCAAATCTTTAAAACCTTTAGAAATATACAGTTTTTTAGCTCTTTTATTGGATTCTGTTACTTCAAGTCTGAAACGTGCAGCATCATTATACTTTTCCACAACAAAATCAATCAGATCTGAACCTACTCCCCTTCCTCTGAATTCCGGATCAACATAAATCTCATCAAGCCATACTACCATTCCGCCTGCTTCATTTGAGTATGTAAATGCAAGCAAAATATATCCGGCAATTTTACCATCAATCTCGTATATGAATGATTTTGTAAATTCTGAACCACTAATAAGCAATTCAAATGTTTTCAAAATATAACTTTCTGGTATTTCATGATCAACACAATCCATATTATAAAAATCTTTACACATAATTAAAAACTTATCTTTATCATTGACATTAATTTCTCGTATCACAATTTCACCTTCTATACAAAACAGCAAGTGAAATAAATTCACTTGCTGTTAAATTTAAAATTCAATTATACAAATATTATTCCTTAACACCGCCAAGTGCAACGCCTTCAACAATAAAACGTGAGAAAATAAGGTAAATGATAACGACTGGAATAATAGATAATGCAATACCTGCATAAATTACACCATAGTCAGCAATCTTATCATTAGACTTCAGCATGTTAATCATCATTGGCATTGTCAATTGATTAAACTTACGTGATGTAAGAATCATAGATGGCTGATAGAAATTGTTCCAGTTTGCAACAAAAGCAAAAATTGCCTGTACTGCAATAGCCGGTTTCATCATAGGAATAGCAATTGTTAAGAATGTTCTGAATTCTCCACAACCATCTATTCGAGCCGCTTCGACAATATCAAGCGGGAATGATGATTTAAGATATTGTCTCATAAAGAATACAATAGGTGGAGCAGCAATTGTAGGAACAATCAGTGGAATGAATGAGTCATTAAGACCTAACTTTATCATGAACTGCAAGAAACCAACAGATGTTACCTGCATAGGAACCATCATAACTGCCAGAATAAATGTAAAAGCAGGACCTTTGAGTTTGAAATCGTAAACTACCAGACCATAAGCTGTAAGAGCTGAGAAAAATACGCTCAGAACTGTAGAACAAATAGCTATAATAGCACTGTTCTTAAAACCAACAAATGGATCAAATTGATATAAACCATTTGTCATAAGTTCTTTAATATTTCTTACCAATTGATCACCAGGAATAAATGAAACAGAACTGATAATGTCAACATGCTTTCTTGTAGCATTAATTATAAGTATATAAATAGGTAAAAGACATATTAATGTTAACAACACACAAACAATAAACAGAACTATAGATTTAGCACGGAGTTTCGCTGTATAATTATCCTTTGCCTTACTCATATATCCATACCTCCTAATTGTTTCTGCTTAGCTTTTAAAGCCTTCATGTTAGCTTTTCTTTCTTTTTTCTTCGCAATCTCATCAGTATCACGATTCATATAGAAAGTAACAGAACCAAGTAAAATTGTAATCAGGAAGAGAATAACAGATGCTGCTGCTGAAAATCCACAGTTTGGAGTTGGCATTTTTTCACGGAAATGTTCGTAAATAAATACTGCAACAGTCTTTGTGTATAAGTTTCTCTGTGTACCCTTTGTATACATATAAGGGATATCAAACATCTGCAAGCCACCGATCATTGATGTAACCAGTGTATAGAGCATCATAGGTCTGAGAAGCGGCAAAGTAATCTTTCTGAAAATCTGACCGCTGCTTGCACCGTCTATATTTGCAGCTTCAAATAATGATGGATTCAATCCCATGATACCTGACATAAGCATAATCATAGTATTACCGAACCACATCCAACACTGAATAAACATTATCATGCCTCTTGACTGCCATACACCTGTTACGAACTTGATTGGTTCATTAATAATTCCTGCACTTAAAAGAAGATTGTTTATCGGACCATATTTGGATTCTGCAAACAATGACAGAAACAATGCTGCAACAGAAGCAGCAGTAATAATGTTAGGCATGTACATTACTACTTTAAAAAATCCTTTACCTCTGATCTTCAGTTTTGCGTCAGTAAACCAAGCTGCTAGAGCAAGAGAAATAATAATCTGCGGAATAAAGTTACCGATCCAGACAATAAATGTATTTCCTAATGTCTGGAAAAAGGTTTCATGAATAGCTGAAGATGTACGTCCCATACCAGTACCAAACAAAAGTGCCTGGAAATTTCCGAGACCTACAAATTCATCGACTTTCTTACCGTTTCCATATACGGAAAGAATAAATGTGTTAATCAAAGGCCATAGCTGAAAAAAACAATACACCAAAAAGAAGGGTAAAATAAAGAAATAACCGTATTTTGCATAGCTTATTGAACGGATTTTTCTTTGTGCAGCAGATGCCATAAAGTACACCTCTCTCTAAGAAATCAGATTAATAATACATGTATACGGGATGGTTTAATAACCCATCCCGTAGGCATGATGTAAAAAATAATGAAAAATCAAATAAATTTAATTATTCAACAGTGATATCTGTAACGCTTTCAGCTACTCTATCCTTGAAGTCTTCGATACAAGCGTTAGCATCAGCTGTTTCACCTGCACAGTAAGCATTTACTGCATCCAGGAATGCCTGCTTGATAGAAGCATCATATGGTGTGATAAGTCCGTTCAGATCGATTGACTTAGCAGCTTCGTGAAGAACTGCAAACTGATCCTGACCACCGAGAAGAGGATTGCTGTTTGAACCTTCGTCAACAATCTTCTGCATTACGTTCATATTGTTAACGTATTCAGGCTTGCCAAGTGCATATTTCTCCATAGATGTTTCATCAATTGTGAAGTAGTTGATGAAGTTTGCAGCCATGTCAGCGTTGTCTGTCTTAGGTGATACACAGATCCATGTACCGCCCCAGAAGTAAGGTGTAGGACCCTGGCAAACATTCCACTTACCATATGTAGCGCCGCCTTCGCCGCCTGCTGCTGAAAGAAGGATGGATTCGCCGAAGCCCCATGTAGATACAAAGTAACCCATTGTATCATCTGTCTGACCTGCAGCCTTCCATTCGTCTGTCCACTGATTAAGTTCTGTTACATAACCATTGTCTCTCATGTTCTTAGCAAGATCAATAAATGTGTTGCAGAAATCATCGATCTGGAGAGTATCGTCTACAACCCAAGGTGTGGATCTGTTTGCAGCAAATGCCTGCCAGATACCGCCAAGTGTTGTTGTCAGAGCTGTCTTGTTGCCTGAAGCCTCATAAACTTCCTTAGCTGTTGCCTGGAATGCATCCCAGTCAGAAACCTTTGCCTGCATTTCTTCAGGGGACTTAACTCCAAGGTAAGTATCAGCAAGGTCTGTTCTGTAGCACCAACCGCCAGGAGCAGCCTGCCATGAAACGCCCTTGATTACACCATTAGAATCTTTACCGATATCCATTGTGTAAGCATACTGACCTGCGAATGAATCATCTGTGAAACCAAGGTCAGACATAGGAGCTGTTGCAGAGTCATCATTGATGTACTTAAGAGCCCAGTCAGCTTCAACCATGAAGATATCAACATCGTCGCCGCCGAGGAAGTACTGATCATACTGTGCAGAAGCTTCACCGCCGCCAACACCGAAGTTTACGAAATTAATCTGATCGTCTGTGTAGCCTGTGTCGCCCTTCCACATATCGAGCATTGCATTAACGTCATCAGGTGTCCAGCAAAGGATTGTCAGCTTGTCGCCGCCTGTTGGCAGAGTGCCTGAATATGTGAAATCGCCTGTTGCAGCTTCTGCTTCTGAAGATTCGCCTTCTGCTGCTGAAGATTCAGCTTCTGAAGATGAAGATTCAGCTTCTGAAGATGATGATGAAGATGAGCTGCTGTCATCGCCGCATCCTACAAATGCTGTTGCAGAGATTGCAAGTGTAGCAACCAGTGCCAATGTTCTTTTTAACTTGTTCATGGGTAGTTTTCCTCCTTAAAAATCATATTATATTTTAGTATTTAAAATATAATAAGCTTGTTTGATTTATTTGAAAACTGTCAAATGTGCTTGACAGTATTTCCCTTGATTAAATGGCCGCTTATTTCAATGTTACGCTGATTTTCCGGAATTTCTTCTTTTTTAATTATCTTTATCAGCAGATCAGCGGCCGCACGTCCGATTTCGTAAGTATTCTGACTGAATGTTGTAAGACTCGGTGTAATAAGCTGAGTCATCTGTATTCCGTCATAACCTGCGATTGAAATATCGTCCGGTACTGTTTTTCCGACTTCTTTGGCAGCATTCAGCGAACCGATAGCAGCTAAATCATCAGGAACAAGAATACAGGTAGGCGGATCATAAAGACCTAGCATTTCAAGCGTAAGCTTTTGTGTAATCACAGTATCAAGATGCTTTCCCTGCTTTAAATAATCCGGCTGTACCTGAAGCCCCAGTTCTTTCATCGTATCAAGATAAGAGTTCAGCCTGATAGTTGTAACCTGCGAACTGTCACCGTAAATATAAGCAATTTTTGTATGCCCGCATTCATAAGCATAATTCACAAGTGTTCTGATGCCTTCTGAATTATCTGATGAAACCGAATAATGATCTTCGCTTTTAAAATCAATAGAAACTAATGGAATTTCACTGTCCATAAGTTCCCTGACTTCATTCCCGTAAAAATCCACGCAGGCTGCAAGCACACCATCAACCCTTCTGTAAATACAGTGTTCATAGCATGACATTTCACTGCCGCCTATCTGACCGCCAATAAAAGTAATATCATACCCTTGTTTTTCTGCTTCCACACGGAAACCGTCCAGCACTGCGGAAAAAAAGCAGTGAGTCAGTCCGCTTTTAGCCTTGTCATCAAGTAAAACACCGATATTGTAAGTTTTGTTTGTTTTAAGTGCTCTTGCCTGAGCGTTCGGAAAATATCCCAGACGTTTTGCAGTATCGCATACAAGTTTTTTCGTTGCAGCGCCAACATCACTGTGATTATTAAGCGCCTTGCTTACAGTAGCAATCGAAACGCCGCATTCCTCAGCAATGGTTTTTATTGACACCATTATGTATCCATCGCCTTTCATCACGTTCCAACTGAAAAAGATTTCACAGCCGCAACATGTGAAAATGGAAAAATTTTAGAACGCTTTCGTATCAATAATATACAATACTCACAAGAAAAAGTCAATGCTTAATACCAATCCTTAATATTTTTTTAGCGAATTTAACATTTTTTGAACTCAAAATTTGGTTAAATTAACGAATATATAGTGCCTTTCAACATATAGTTACAAAACGGTAAAAACATTTATTTTAGATAAATTTAATATAAAATAAATATTTTTTGTTGCTTTTACACATTTATTTTTAATTTTCTTTTATACCTGTTAATAATAACGTACATTTCATTAAAATTATAACTATTATTCTTCCTTTTTTACATAAACATAATCAAGAATCGCAGCAAGCTTGCTTTCCGTCATATTCTCCGCATACAGCAGTTCATACACATGAGAAAAGCTTTTGATAGCAGTTCTTAATGAAACAATATTCTCAGCGGTTTCCCTGTCAATTCCCGGAAGCTTTTCAAAATCTGAAACCGAGGCAGTATTTATATCCAGAACCGGTATAGTAAACTCTGTGGTTTCCTGCACATAATTTTCAGTAATAACAGGTTTGTCCGTCACCGTCTGCGGATTCTCCTGATACTGCTGCGTAATTTCCTCCTCCGCAGCAACATCCTGATCCTGCTGTTGCTGAATCACTGCATAATCCTCTGCTGAAATTGTTACATATATATGCTCACGAATATCATTATATGTTTTTTCACCTATTCCGTTTACATTCATTATATCGCAGGTCTGCAAAAACGGTCCGTAATTATTTCTGTATTCAATTATCTTTTCTGCTGTAGCATAGCCTATTCCTTTAAGCTTTACGAGTTCTTCCACACCTGCCTGATTCAAATCCAGATATACATATTCTTCAGCTGTTGTTTCTTTTACCGGTTCTGTTACTGATTTTACTGTTGTTGCTTTTCTGCTGCGGGATTGTTTTTCAGCAGAAGAAACACTGGTTGCTGCAATAGTCTGAACAGAAGTTTCAGTTATTGGTTCAGAGGTTTTCTCGTAAGCCGCCTGAGTTTCCCAGAATTGATAATTTCCAGTTATTTCCGGATCTTCCTTTTTATTTTCCTTTGAAGAAAGAATCAATGCAAGAGAAAAAATCAGAATGACAGATACTGAAAAATATATTGCCGCTTTTGTTTTATTCATAAAAAATCATCATTTCTTTTAAACAAAGCATCTGACAGCCTCCGGAATACATATAATAAAACAGTTGGGTGAAATTTAAGCCTATAATACTATTCGACAAATTTCGACATTATTTTAACCCCGGAATAAAATTTTATTTTTTTGCCAGCTTCAAATGCATTGACTTTTTTCGTACATGGAAATATAATAAATAAAAACAGTAATTTTTATATGGAGGATTTTTTACTTATGACAACCACTGCGGTTACTGATATTATCAGTCAAACAACCAATACAGAAGCTTCAACTGTTACTGATTCAATTGAAGAAATAATTTCGAGTGCCATGAACAGCTCTGCCACTGAAACGGACAAGCTGCAGATCATCATGAGTGCTATCGGAAACAAGCTTAAAGCCTCAATTCCTGATTTAATCATGGCCATTGTCGTTTTTTTTGCCGGAATAGTGATCACAAGAATAATTCTGAGAATTTTCGGGAAATGCATGTCAAAGGCAAATGCCGATATGGCTGCAACATCTTTTCTTAAATCCCTTCTTAAAATTCTTCTATATATTATAGATATAATAATAACACTTTCCATTTTAAACATTCCAATGACTTCCATTATCGCCGTTTTAAGCGCTGCCGGACTGGCTGTAGGTCTGGCACTTCAAAACAGCCTTTCAAATCTCGCCGGAGGATTCATAATACTATTTTCAAAGCCATTCAAAGCTGGAGATTTTGTAGAAACAAATTCAGCTTCCGGTACAGTTGAAAGTATAAATATTCTTTACACAAAAATACTTACAGTTGACAATAAAACTGTTTATATACCAAACGGAAAGGTTGCCGATTCCCAGATTGTAAATTACAGTGAACAAAATAAACGGCGTGTAGACATGGAATTCGGTATAAGCTATTCAGATGATATTGAACGTGCCAAAGAGCTGATTTTAAAGCTTGCCAGTGAACATGAACTTATTTTAAACGAACCGGAACCGCCTTTTGTAAGGCTTGGGGTTCAGGCGGAAGACAGTCTTCAGATTATCGTACGTGTCTGGACAGCAACCGAAAACTACTGGCAGGTTAAATTTGATTTCGTTGAAATGGTAAACAATGCATTTGCCGAAAATCATATTACTATACCGTTCAGACAGCTGGACGTACATATATCATAAAGGAGCTTATTTTATATAAATGAACAATGAAAGAATACAAAACGAACCAGATGTCACAGTCCGGCCGCCGGTTAAAAAAAAGAGAAAAAGCAAAAGCGGCTGTGCTTCAAGGCTTGCAAAGCTGATACTTATAGTGTTTATAATATGGTGGTTTAACAATTGTACTCTTAAGACTACCAAAGCAGAATTAAAATCGGACAAAGTTAACAATGAAATAAAAATAGCAGTACTCAGCGACCAGCATGCTTCAGATAAGCCTTTTGCAATAAGCAATAAGCGAATTATAAATAAAATCAAAAAAATGAATCCGGATGTTGTCTGTGTTCTTGGCGATATGCATTCAAGTGATGCCACAGATACTGAAAAACAGATTTCAATGGATCTTATGACAGATATAATA
>NZ_JBJFHN010000002.1:0-5332 GCF_051893655.1 Porcipelethomonas sp.
TCTTGTCATAGGCTCTGCTTCAATTCTTTTTGTACCAATATACTTTTTCATAGATGACCCTCCATTATTCTTCTTTATAATTCATAACTGCCGCCAGTCCTGCGGCTACTGCCGATACAGCAAGCCCCAAAACGGCTGACTTTACGGTCAAATCCGTTGCGGCAATATTAACCGCTATGTAACCGACCGCTGTCTGTACAAAAGTTCTTAAAGATCTTTTAATCCATGTTTTCATTGTAAATTACACCTCCAAATAATATATCAATTAAAAAATTTCCGGTAAAAGAACCACTTTTACAATTGGTTTATTTGCAAATGCGGTTTTCTGAACTGTTTCGTCTGAAATCCGTACAGCATTTTGTAATACGAATCCGCCAGAGGTATTTCCCACTTCAATGGCATACGCAACATCACCTATATTACAAACACCGCACATACTTCCATTGTTTATTCCAATAAAACAGCCAAAACTATTGTCTACACGCTTTATTGTTATCAAGAATTTCCGCATAGGATATTCGGAATATGTTATGGTGTCCCATTCCTCCTGGGTTGTCATTTCTACAAATCCTAAACTTTCAAGCGATACCGTGTGGGCGTGATCTTTTAAGGCAAATTTCTCTTTCATTTTTCCCCAGAGTGCTGTAAGTCCGTCTTTATCAAGATATTTTACCATTTATATCACTCCTATCCGGCGGAAATAGTATCAATTTCTGCATTTGTGATCGGCGTCATATCGCTTGATGTTATGAGGACATACATATTACCGCCGAAACGATAAGACAAATTAGTATCCATATCTACGTATATTTTGCTTGTTTCTCCTGTAATCAGATTGGTATGACTGCTGTCAGTATAAAAATTATTGCTATAATAATATCCTTCTACAACATCATCAACGTAACTGGGCAGCTGAGAGCTTGGAACCTTTCCATCAGCATCAAGAGACGCAATCCCGTTTGCAGAACCTATTAATGATTTATCCGCCTTAGTTTCCAATGCCGCAGATACAGCTTTGTTCTCAACCGGATTTAAACTTTCTACATCAATTTCACTATCAACAGTAATTTTTTTCAAATCAGCAAGCTTTGCCTTTTCTTCATCTGTATAATCATTTGAGCTTAATTCTTTTCCGTCTTCTTTATTGACTTTTACGGATACTGCATTGCTGATTGCAGACGTGATTTTACTCCATAAATACAGCAACCCGTTACTGTCTAGATATTTTCCCATTTAAATTCCTCCGTTAAATAAATTTAATATACTTTCAATTTCTTCATTAGATAAACATGTGATTCCAATTTCATCATTGCTTTTATCGCCAATAAGCTCCACGCCGTTTATATGAGGTTTGTTGGATAAAGCATTGTAATCGTCATAGCCCATAGCTTTGATATCAGTATCAATATATTCTTCCTGTTCAACATTCCAGATGAGCCAGTTTCCGTCATCTGAGATTACAGGCGGATGAGCTTGTGCAAGCATCATTTTGTCCAGCGCCGCAACAGCATCTTCGTATGTGGGGACAGGAGAAATACATTTATCATCTATTGATTCGCCCACGGTCAGCTTAAAAACATTTGACTTTGCTACAATACTGTAAACAGATTTATCAGCAGACGCACAGGCAAGCCACTGACAAAGTATACAGCCTGAAACGGCAAGCAATGAACCCGGTACTTTGTAAACCTTATCAGTTATATCAGCATCATATATAGTACCGTTCGGGAGCTTAAATCTTAAGCGATAGTTTTCAGCTTCAGGTATTTCAGGATAGTAAGCTTCAATTCTTCTTGCATTTGTTTCGCCTGCATTTCCAAGCAGCGGAGTATCGGCGTATGCGGTAAATTGTTCCGATATAGTGATTTTCATAAAATTTCACCTCATTTTATTCTGTTGTAAATATTAAATCAAAGCATTCAACTTCAACTTCGTGGCTGCAAAGGTTTACAGGTCTTATGCTTTCAAAATTTGTTGACAGATTATCATAAATAATACGTTCGAGGGCATCGCAGTTATAAAAAACCCTTTCGCCGATAGATGTAATATTTTCCGTCAGATTTATTTCTTTAAGTGATGCACAGCCCATAAATGCACCTGTTCCTATTGTCAGCGTTTGGCTGGATAGACTAACCTCCTTAAGCCTTGTACACCTTGTAAACATATATCCGGGTATATCAGCAGCAAGTGCAGGAAAAGAAAAACTAGTGAGTTCTGAGCAGCTAGAAAATGCACTTTGTACAAAACCTGTGAATGAATCATCAATATAAATTGTGATTGTATATGTTCCTGGTTCTGAATATGTATGAATATGAGAGGTATTAAGGATAATACTTTCAAATGTTCCTCCGTCTCCCCAGTCTATGGAATAGGATCCCGTACAGTCGGAAAGTACCGGAAGCGTATAGCTGCCGTAACACTTAATGGAAAAACTGAATGAATCAGCTATAAGCGACTGCTGCTGAGATGTTTCCGCATTTATTATATTTGTCGGATTTATAGTTCTTGTAATTGTACCCTTAAGATTGCCAAGCTCAATAGATTCTACGGTATCGGTCAGCACGTCAGTAATCTTCTTAGTGACTTTCTGCGTTGTTTTTATTCCCAGTACTTCATTGATTACCATGCCTGTATCACCGACTTCACGTTCCTGCAGGTTAATAAAATCTTTATAGAGCTCTGTATCTGTAAGCTTTGCATATGCTATAGTATAATTAATTGCAGGATGGCTCACTGTTTTAAAGTAAGCTTCAGCATTCTTTTTCAGTTCCTGTTTGGCACTGCTGTCAGACGCTTCTGGGTCTTCACTGCCAAAATATTTATATTCAGCAACAAGGCGGGGAAAAGTATTATTTTTGTCAGTATGAATTCTGTAAATATGCCCACGGTCATTTTTGGCGATCAGATAATTTGTAAATCCGGAATAATCTGTTGTTACTCCGATAGCTTTCATGTCAAAACCATACTTTATTTCAAAAATACCTTCAAGAGAATTTTCTTTCTTTGCATTAACACTGAAATAAAAGTTATCACGGTAAAGCTCTCCGCCCCAACGGTTTACAAAAGCATTGTCTTCTGCAAGAAGCGCTGCCGTTATGCTTTTCCCTTCATAATAAGCTGTATTAATAGTACTTATATTGCTTGAATATGTAAAATCATAGTTAAAGCCGTAACTGAAAGCACGGTCATAATTTGTCATAATATATTCAAGAGCTTTTGCTCCTGTTTTAGATCTGGGGCGTTTATCTACGAGTATTCGCCCGTTAAGCACATAAAAAATATGCTGCGCTCTTCCGGTAACATATCCCTTTCCGGATTCTGACATTTTAACTTCGGCATAATATATCTCGAAAAGCTGTTCTTTTATAATGGTTTTCATTGATGAAGCGTCTCTCATTCTGACAGGCACTTTCAGTATATTAAATCCTTTTAAAAATTGCCAGTCTCCGTCTTCGTCAAGGGGATGCTCGAATTCAATCTCCCATTTTCCATTGAACTCTTTTGTTTCCCTGCATTTAGTGAATGAAAGAATGCGCTCGCCGTTTGTATAAAATTTGTCCTGAGCAGTTCCAGCAGAAAATACACAGATTTTTTTCATCCAAACCACCTTTCATTTTTTACGATAGAAAATTCTGAGAAATCAGCTCCGTCAGACTGATAAGTAATCGTATTTATGCCGGGATATAACACAGGCAGATCTCCGACTGTCTGATTCAGTATTATTTCGAGGCTTCCGTCAGAATTTTCTTTATATACTTTTTGCCGTTCGGCATCAACACAGTAAGTTATTGCAGGCAGGACATTAAAAATAAAAAGTCTGCTGTTTTCTGTACCATTTTGTAAAGTACAAATACGCACTTGTTCCGCATTGCTGCTAAGAGTAAATTTAAATTTGGGGAGACAGTATATATTGCCGCCTACATTTTCATCGACAGCATAGAAAGTTTCACCGGGTATGCATGTCGGCTGTATAGGTTTATTGTTAACGCTATAAGAAAACGGAGAGCATACAAAAGAAACTGTCATATTTCTGTATAATCCGTTAATTCGTGATGCTGCAACGGGACTGCATGAAATAGCTTTGTAAAACTTGTCAGGATAGTCGGAAATTATTAAATCACCGCTTCCGGCAAGCCATGACAGCAGAGCATATATATCGCATCCCTTTTGAAATTCAAATGTAATACTTTTTGTTACAGATGAAAAATCATCACGAAGAGAAAAAAGCGGTTCTGCTCGTCCGGGAATATTTATTTCATCATATGATCGCTTACCAGATGCCGGCAGCGGTATAGATAAAATTTTAATACCCATATCAGTACTTTTAATACCTCTAAAAATAAAATATAGCATTTGTCTTCCTACACCTCTATCATCGCTTCTTTTTATGTTTTCAAGCTCAACTGCAAGCTCTGCGGCGTCCGATGCTTTTGAAGCCTGAGTGTAAATATTGTAAGTATTGCTTACCGTAGTACGGCTGTTGTCATTTGCAACAGAATTATTATAATTATTTTCTGTTGTGCCGCCTGTGATATCGGCAGATTCAGCAGCGGCAGAAGTCAATCCGTGGAGCGCATGGACTGCATCGTCTGTGACTTCGGGGATTTCATCCGCAAATCCTACACCTATTCCGAGTGCAAGGTTTTTGCCCACAAGGTCACGCATAAGACGTGATGGGGATTTAATTCCGAAGAAGTTTGTAATACCGTCCTTTATTCCGCTGGCGGCTTCTGAAATATATCCCCCTATAGACGCTACACCGTCTACTAAGCCTTTTCCAATACCCTCTATAATCTGCATACCAATTTCTAACCAGTCTGTATCAAATATAGCGGAACACAATGCTTCAGTTAGCTTTGGAATCGCTTCTAATACAGTTGGAATGTGGTCAATCATGCCGGTACTCAAAAATTGCATAAGATCAATAACAGCTGGAAGCAGGCTGTCCAGATTTTCGAGTATTCCAGCTGCAAAATCAAGAATAATTTCAATAGCGGCATCAATCAGATCAGGACCATGTTCTACTACCTTTTCGCATATTGTAGTAACAATTTCAACAGCGGATGTCATTAGATCAGGAATCATTCTGTCAATTCCCTCAAGAAGAGATTCCACTATTTCTACACCGGAATCAATTATGGACGGCAGATTGACAGAAATTTCAGATATTAACTCCAGGAGCAGATCCTTAATAGTCATTACAATTCTGTAAGAATTATCAGCAATACCGCTAATTAGCGATTCAATAATGCTGATACCTGATGATATAATAGCGGGAAAGTTTTCCTGTAATGTGATGAGCAGCAGATTTATACCTTCCTGTGCTGTAGTT
>NZ_JBJFHN010000003.1:0-5267 GCF_051893655.1 Porcipelethomonas sp.
GCGCCACCTTGCCAAGGTGGAGGTAGCGAGTTCGAGCCTCGTAATCCGCTCCATTCGCTGGGAAAATATTCTTGGCGTTTATCAATCCTAAGACAAAAGTCTTAGGATTTTTTTATTTATTAAAGAAGCAGGAAATAAAAAAATCTTTCCGGGCGGACATGCTTATTTGTCACATTAGCACAAAATGGGACAGAAATGTGTAAAATAATTCAATTTTCTTATTGACTTATATCCTTCAGAATAGTATAATATAAAGGTATAGAATTTAAACAAATATAAATTTGGAGGGTTTTAGCAATGGGCAGAGTATATAATTTCAGTGCTGGTCCTGCCGTACTTCCTGAGGAAGTATTAAAGGAAGCAGCTGAAGAAATGCTTGATTATAAGGGTACAGGAATGTCTGTAATGGAAATGAGCCACCGTTCAAAGGCTTTTGATGATATTATCAAGGAAGCTGAAAAGGATATCCGTGAGCTTATGAATATTCCTGACAACTATAAGGTTTTGTTCCTTCAGGGAGGAGCTTCCCAGCAGTTTGCTGCAGTTCCTATGAATCTTATGAAAAATAAAAAGGCAGCTTACATAATCACAGGTCAGTGGGCTAAGAAGGCTTATCAGGAGGCTCAGAAATACGGTGACGCAGTTGCTGTGGCTTCTTCTGCTGACAAGACTTTCTCATATATTCCTGACTGTTCCGACCTGGATATTCCGGAGGATGCAGATTATGTTTATATCTGTGAAAACAATACTATTTACGGTACAAAGTATAAGAAGCTTCCGAATACCAAGGGCAAGACTCTTGTTGCTGACGTTTCATCATGCTTTTTGTCAGAACCGGTTGATGTTACAAAATACGGCGTAATTTACGGCGGTGTTCAGAAAAACATAGGTCCTGCCGGCGTTGTTATCGCTATTATCCGTGAGGATCTTATTACTGACGATGTTTTAGAGGGTACTCCGACAATGCTTAAGTGGAAAACTCAGGCTGATGCTGATTCTCTTTACAATACTCCTCCGTGCTACGGTATTTATATCTGCGGCAAGGTATTCAAGTGGATAAAGAAAATGGGCGGACTTGAAGCTATGAAGGCTCATAATGAAAAGAAAGCAAAGATCCTTTATGATTATCTTGACCAGAGCAAGATGTTTAAGGGTACTGTTGTTCCGGAAGACAGATCTCTCATGAACGTTCCTTTCGTTACAGGCAATGCTGATCTGGACGCTAAATTTGTCAAGGAAGCAAAGGCTGCCGGATTTGAAAACCTGAAAGGTCACAGAACAGTAGGCGGTATGAGAGCTTCCATCTACAATGCTATGCCTATTGAAGGCGTTGAAAAGCTTGTTGAATTTATGAAGAAGTTTGAAGCTGAAAATGCTTAATTCATTCAAAGGAGTTACTTTACAATGAGAAATATTCTGACTTTAAATAAAATTGCCGCTGTAGGTACAAAAAAATTCGACAGCAGCAAATATACAGTGGGCGATTCTGTAGAAAATCCTGACGCTATAATGGTGCGTTCCGCAAAGCTTCACGACATGGAATTCGGTTCAGATCTGCTTGCTATTGCAAGAGCAGGTGCAGGCGTAAACAATATTCCTGTTGACCGCTGTGCTGAACAGGGTATTGTCGTTTTCAATACTCCGGGAGCAAATTCAAATGCAGTTAAAGAGCTTGCAATCTGCGCACTTCTCCTTTCCTCAAGAAAGATTACTGAGGCTGCTGCATGGGCAGCTTCACTTAAGGGTACTCCGGACGCTCCTAAGACAGTTGAGGGCGGAAAAGCTAAATTTGCAGGTCCTGAGATAATGGGCAAAACTCTCGGTATTATCGGTCTGGGAGCTATCGGCGGAAAAATTGCCAATGCAGCAGTTTCACTGGGCATGAATGTTATCGGCTATGATCCGTTCCTTTCTGTAAACGGTGCGCTTAATCTTGATCCGGCTGTAAAGGTTGTTTCAGATGTAAATGAACTGTATAAAAACAGTGATTATATCTCAATTCATGTACCGTATACACCTGATACAAAAAATACTATTGACGCTGAACAGATCGCATTGATGAAAGACGGCGTTCGTCTTATCAATCTTGCAAGAGGCGAACTGATAAACAGCGAAGCAGTAGTAAAGGCTATTGCTGACGGTAAAGTTGCAAAGTATGTAACTGACTTTGCAGATGATGTTGTACTGGGTGTTGAAAATGTAATCGTTCTTCCTCATCTGGGAGCTTCAACTCCTGAAAGCGAAGATAACTGTGCAGTTATGGCAGCTAACGAACTTATTGATTATATTGAAAACGGAAATATCAAAAACAGTGTTAATTTCCCGAATGCTATGATGAATGCAACTGGTACAAAGGTTTGCATACTTCATAAAAATGTTCCGTCAATTATCGCTCAGATTACTTCTGCTGTAGGTGACGCAGGTCTTAATATTGAAAATATGGTAAATGCAAGCAAGAAAGATTATGCTTATACAATGCTTGACGTTGCCGGAGATGTTACAGATTCTGTTACAGATAAAATAAATGCTGTTGACGGTGTTATTAAAGTCAGAGTCATTAAATAACTGATTCTTTAAAGCCTGGAGATTTAAAATCTTCAGGCTTTAAGACTGTAAAAAACTTGAATTTAAGTAAATCAGGGGACGCTTTCACTTGCAAAGCGTCCCCTCTTCCAAAACAGTCCACTGGACTGTTTTGGAATTCATTCCCGTAAAAGTGCTTCTAAGGCACAGGAATTTCGCCGTCTGCGGACGGCGACCAAGGCTCTTCCTTTGCAAACCGCAAGCTTTTGAAAAAGCTTGACCAAAACTTTTAAATTAAATATCATTTTCAATTTTTTCAAAAAAGTAATTGATTTTTAGGGGAAAATAATATATACTTAAATAGTGAAATTATAAAAAAGGAGCGGAAAAAATGAAGTTTACCAAAATGCATGGTATCGGCAACGATTACATTTATGTCAACTGTTTTGAAGAAACTGTTGAAAATCCGGAAAAGGTTTCCATATATGTAAGTGACCGGCATAAGGGTATCGGTTCTGACGGACTGGTGCTTATTATGCCGTCAGACAAGGCTGATTTCAGAATGAGAATTTTTAATGCAGACGGCTCTGAAGCTATGATGTGCGGAAACGCTACACGCTGTATAGGAAAATATGTCTACGATAAGGGTATGACAGATAAAACTGAAATTACTCTGGAAACAAATTCAGGTATAAAATATTTAAAGCTGTTCCCGGAAAACGGTAAGGTTGAGTATGTTGAAGTAGATATGGGAAAGGCTGTACTTGTACCGAAAGATATTCCGGTGAATTCCGATAAGGAAAGATTTATTTCCGAACCTGTTGACGTTGACGGAACGGAATATAAAATAACATGCGTATCAATGGGCAATCCTCATGCCATTGTGTACATGGATGAAATAAAAGACCTCGATCTTGAAAAAATCGGACCCTCTTTTGAAAATCACAAGCTGTTCCCGGACAGAATAAATACTGAATTTATTAAAGTTGCTGATTCAGATACTCTTTATATGAGAGTATGGGAAAGAGGCAGCGGAGAAACTTTCGCCTGCGGTACAGGTGCATGCGCATCTGTTGTAGCGTCTGTTTTAAACGGATACTGTAAGCATGACAGCGAGGTTACTGTTCATTTGAGAGGCGGCGACCTTAAAATCACATGGAAAAGTGACGGTACTGTTATCATGAAAGGTCCTGCCGCTTTAATCTGCGACGGAGATGTTGACGTAAGTTTTATAAAATAATAAACTAAGGAGTAATATAATGACAAAAGTAAATAAGAACTTTGAAAATCTTGTTCCGAATTATCTGTTTGCCGATGTTGCAAGAAAGACAAATGAGTTTATACAAGCAAATCCTGACAAAAAAATTATTAAGCTGGGTATCGGTGACGTTACTCTTCCTCTGGCACCTGTTGTTATTGAAGCTATGAAAAAAGGCTGTGACGAACTGGGAGTCAAGGAAACCTTTAAAGGCTATCCTGACTATGAAGGCTATGAATTCTTAAGACAGGCTGTGGCTGATTACTATAAAGGCTTCGGCGTTTGTGTTTCAGCTGATGAGGTGCTTATAAATGACGGTGCTAAAAGCGATGCCGGAAATATCGGCGATATCTTTGACAAGGACAACGTTGTTTTAGTAACAGACCCTGTTTATCCTGTTTATGTTGATTCAAACATTATGGCAGGAAGAAAGATTATTTATGCTGACGGCAATGAGGAAAACGGCTTCTGTGCTGCTCCTGATCCGCCAGTAAAGGCTGATATTATTTATCTTTGCTCTCCTAATAACCCGACGGGTGCTTGCTTTGACAGGGTTCAGCTTAAGGCATGGGTAGACTATGCGAATGCAAACAATTCTCTTATTATCTATGACGCAGCTTATGAAGCATTTATTACTGAGGAAGACAAGCCGAGAAGTATTTTTGAAATTGAGGGTGCAAGAACCTGCGCTATAGAAATGTGCTCACTTTCCAAAACTGCAGGATTTACAGGTACAAGATGCGGTTACACTGTGATTCCAAAAGAACTGGTGCTTGACGGTACAAATATTTACAAGCTGTGGTACAGAAGACTTTCCACAAAGTTCAACGGCGTATCCTATCCGGTACAGTGTGCTGCTGCGGCAGTGTTCTCAAAAGAGGGACAGAAGCAGACTCGTGAAAATATTGCGTATTACAAGGAAAATGCTAAAATTATCGCAAATGCTATGGACGAGCTTGGAATTAAATACACAGGCGGCGTGAATTCTCCGTATATCTGGCTGAAATGCCCGAATAATATGGGAAGCTGGGAGTTTTTCGATTATCTTCTCAATAATGCTTATGTTGTAGGTACTCCGGGAGAGGGATTCGGTAAAAACGGTGCAGGCTGGTTCAGACTGACTTCCTTCGGCGACAGAGAAAATACAATTGAAGCTGTAGAAAGAATCAAAAATCTACTTTTTGAAAAAAAGTAAGCAAAAATTTTTAGACGTGGCTTAATTTTATTGATTCACTCAGATAAGGCTCGACAGCTTACTTTTTGAAAAAAGTAAGACAAAAACTTTTAAACGTGGCTTTATTTACTGGTATATTTTAAATGAGGCTCGACAATTTATTTTAAAGGAAACATTTATTTCAAGAAAGCTCCCATCAAGATGAGCGATAATGTTAGGGCTTCGCAAGCTGCAAATTT
This sequence comes from Porcipelethomonas sp., assembly GCF_051893655.1. Lineage (NCBI taxonomy): Bacteria > Bacillati > Bacillota > Clostridia > Eubacteriales > Oscillospiraceae > Porcipelethomonas > Porcipelethomonas sp. The sequence continues at coordinate 5,195 of NZ_JBJFHN010000003.1, forward strand.
TTTTAATACAGTTGTGGTTCGCTTTCTAAGCGTTCCAGTTTGTTGTCTGCAACCTGTCATTACATTTCTTTGC
>NZ_JBJFHN010000004.1:0-5251 GCF_051893655.1 Porcipelethomonas sp.
AGAAAATTAAACAGTAAAAATCAGACCGTCAGGAATTCTCCTGGCGGTCTTTTTTTGCATTCCTCTCTGGTTTTACCGGAGAATGTTTATTGAGTATAAATTCTATGATTGTGAGACTCTTTGTTTTAAAACTGTAAGATCAAATACATTTATTTGTCCATCAAAATTAAGATCAGAAAGAATGCACTGGTCACTATTCATTGTTATTTTAGCGAGTATATAATTTTGAAGTATTGTTACATCTTGATTATCAACCGTGCCGTCCATATTTACATCCCCCATTCCATAGGAGCATTTTGGAGAACCGCTTGACCAATAAGAATGACTTGTACCTCCAATTTCCTTGATCTCGGCATCTGATTTCATGAAATATTTGTATTTATTACTAGTATTTTCGTTTCCTTCATCCCAGCAACAATCAATGTGAAAGTAAAGATTACCGATATTTACAATATTCCATACATGATCAGTATTGCCAACTTTTTTTGTTTCAATGCCGGCTGCATTCATGAGTAGCACATATCCTCTTGCAAAGCCTTCACATACTGTCGTGTCATTTAAAAAAATTGAAGAATCAACGTGGTTTTTGGTTGCAATTGTGTTATCGTAATCATAGTCGACCTTATTCAAAACCCAATCGTGAAGTGCTTTGGCCTTTTCCAAATCAGACATAGAACTTGTAACGGTGTTCCTTATAACATAATCGCATGTATATGCTACGTATGAATCAATGAATCCGACATTAGTTGAACCTATAAAGTATTTTCTGACGAACTCATCAACGGCGCTATTAAAGTATCCATAGCTAGTTTTAGGGTTTACAAGAGTAACTTTTGAACCGTTAATATACTGAAGATTTTTGCAGCCATTAAAGGTAGTATCTCCCCAAGTGTATGTAGTTTTAATAGGAACATTGATGTTTATCAAATTAGTACATGAACCAAATGCAGTATTTCCCAATATCGCATTGCCGGAAATTGTAATCTCTGACAGCTTTGAACAGCTTGTAAATGCACTTCCCAATATGGTATCACCGGGAATTACAATAAATGCAATGCCACAATTATGAAATGCCCCATCCTTTATATTTTCTAGGCCAGATGGAAGTGTAAGTTTACCGGTAATGGCTGTATCGTTTTTAAATGCGTTGCGATTTATTGTTATAAGTGTAGATGGAAGTGATAAATTACTCAGGGAAGTACAATTACTAAAAGCATTTTCACCAATTTCTTTTAAGCCTTCAGGAAGCGTAATCGTTGTTAGGGCTGTGCAACCAGAAAACGCAGACTGAGGAATTGTTTGCATAGTTGAAGGAATTGTGATAGATTTAAGTGCTGTGCAATTTGCAAATACAGAAGTTCCCATTGATGTCAGAGAAGATGGCAGTTTAATGGTTTCAAGACTTGTGCATCCATTAAACATCATAATTCCAAGACTTTTTATTCCGTTTGAGAGTGTAACATTTTTCAGTGACTTACAACCATCAAAAACCCAATTGCCGATAGTAGGAGAACCGTAGATTTTTACTGCTGTAAGGTTAGCACAGTTTCCGAAGGCCATATTTCCAATTGATTTGATGTTTGAATTAATATTTAATGCTTGAAATGATTTGTTTACGAATGAATAATTACCGATTGCATTGACACTGTAACCATTTAGTTTTGTAGGAATTGTTAAAGTTGTGTCATTACCAGAATAACCGGTAATGGTTGCATATGAATCGGATAGAGTATATGTATATGATCCGGATGTGTATGTTGTTTCTGCTGCATTTGCGGTAATAGTATTAAAAATATTTTTCGATATAAATTTTGATTCGGATACAAATGACATTGAAAATGCCATGATTGCGACCAGTACAGCAACAATAATTTTTCTTTTCATCTTTTTCTCCTTTTTAATAAATGACTTATTATACATTTTACTGTATGTTATTAAATATTAATATTTATGCTTCATGATTTTTACAGAAAATAAGTTTTAAGTATACCTCCTTATTAATTTATTTAACCATGGCTGTTTTAATTATATACCGGCTATTTACAAAAATCAACTTAAAATAATAATATTAATAAATTATTTACATTATATCTATCTTTTGTATAAGTATAATTTGCTGATTGTTTACATTTATTTACTGAACAAATACGTTAGCGGTGATCAATAATTATTTTATGGATATAGTCTTTGCGGAAACCCTTTAACATTAATGGACATTACTGGAGATGGGAAAGATATTGTTGAGCAGGTAGATTTGTCAATACGGTCGAGGCAGCTATATGGATTTCTTGAAAAATATCTGGATGAAAGGGAATTTACAATTATAAAATATCGTTATGGACTTTATGGATGTAAAGCATTGACTCAAAGGGAAGTTGCACAAAAGCTTAATATTTCACGTTCTTATGTTTCAAGAATAGAAAAAAAAGCTTTAGCTACATTAAAAAAATTATATGACAATAATCCATATTAGTTTTATTACATATAATTAAAAAAAATAATGCACACTTTTGAGCGTGCATTATTTGAATTTTAGTTTTATCCGTTATGCTTACTATTATGCATTAAAATCTTTTTAATCTTTTGATATTTAGGAGAGATTAATTCCAATATGGCACAATATTTATCAACCAAAACTATAACATAGCTTTCCTTGTATTTAGGCAGCTTTAAAGTCAAAGGCCACATATGCTTTATAATTATATCACGTTCCAGAAGGCTTATATCAAATGCTTCTCTGGCATTTTCAGCAGCTATCTCCGGATGGTATGCACTATGAGATTTTTTACCATTAGTTTTATCTTTTTTATGTTCTTTCCGGTTATAGTAAAAAAGATCATGCATTAAACCAGCTCTTGCTGCTGATACAGCATCAAGTCCGAGAAAATTGCAAATAACATAATTATAATAAGAAACATTCAAACTATGCTGAAGTCTTGTTGTATATATATGATGAGTAATTCCGCCGAGCTTCTGAACTTCTTCACTTTCAAAAATATCTGATATGCAACTGTAATACGGCAGTTCCATGATATTTTTTTTAGAGCCAACGGCACAAATCATTTTATCACCTCAATTAGTATTATCCCATTTACATTATTAATTATAAATGATTTCCCGTTAGCAGTCAAGTGAAATATTTGTAAAAAAATAGTCGGTCATCTGACCGACTATATGAACTATTATTTAATAACGCTTAGAAGAATACCGGCTGCAACAGCAGAACCAATAACTCCGGCAACATTCGGACCCATTGCATTCATCAACAGGAAATTGGTCGGATCTGTTTCTGCACCAACCTTTTGGGATACACGTGCAGCCATAGGAACTGCGGAAACTCCGGCAGAACCAATAAGCGGATTAACTTTACCGCCAGTAGCCTTGCACATGATTTTTCCAAAAAGTACACCGCATGCAGTTCCCACACAGAACGCAACAACACCCAGAATAATTACTTTAGCAAATTCCAGATTAATGATCTTATCTGCCTGAGTTGTTGCACCTACAGAAATGCCCAGGAATATTGTAATAATATTCATAAGAGCATTCTGAGCTGTGTCAACAAGTCTGCTGCATACTCCGCTTTCCTTAATAAGATTACCAAGCATAAGCATGCCAACCAGTGGAGCAGCTGAAGGAACCAGAAGAGCAACTATAAGTGTAACAGCAATAGGGAATATAATTTTTTCAGTTTTTGAAACCTGACGGAGCTGAGGCATTTTTATAGCACGTTCCTTTTTGGTAGTAAGTGCTTTCATAATAGGCGGCTGTATAACAGGAACAAGAGCCATATATGTATATGCTGCCAAAGCAATTGTACCTGTACTTATTTTATAGCCTCCCCCGCTTAGCAATTTACTTGATACATAAATTGCGGTAGGACCGTCGGCACCGCCGATAATAGCAATTGATCCGCATTCAGCAGCTGAAAATCCGAGCAAAGCAGCACCAATGAATGTCAGGAAGATACCTGCCTGTGCGGCTGCACCCAGAAGAAAGCTTTTAGGATTGGCAATAAGCGGACCGAAGTCTGTCATAGTACCGATTCCCAGGAATATAAGAGGCGGATATATTTGCAGCTTGACGCCTAAATACAAGATATCCAGCAGCCCTCCTTCATGCAGCACCTGCCCGAAATCTATATTCGAGGCATTTGCCCAAAGCTCCGGATGATACATTCCGGCTTCAGGAAGGTTTGTAAGGAACATACCGAATGAAATCGGCAAAAGAAGAAGCGGTTCAAATTGTTTTACAATTGCAAGATACATAAAAACAAATGATATGAGAATCATTACTATACTTTTCCAGTCCATATGAGCAATACCGCTGGAAAGAGCGAGGTCTTTTATAGTATCTGCAAAGATTCTAAATACTTCACCCATATAATATAATCCTTTCGTTAATAATTACGCCATGTCAGAATGGGGTTGTGTCATTCTGAAGACCAGCCAGAGACCATGCAGATCTTGACGGTTTGTTTTTTACAGCTCTGACAGATTTGACCTTATAGGTTTTTCCTTCTGCCTGACCTATAGCCGCCACAGCAGCGGATATTACGGCAATAATTTCATCCTGATTATTTTCAGCTGGAACTGCTGGAGCTGCCGGAGCGGGAACCGGTTTTGCCTGCGGCTGCTTCGGAGCTTCTTTCGGAACAGATTTTTTGTTTTTTAAAGTAAAAATCTTACCGAATGCCCATACAAAAATAATCAGAATGACAAGCGCCAGGAATACAACGCTGAGACCTGTGATGACAACAGCAGTTACATAGCTGATGCCCAGTTTTTCAGACATGGAATACAGAGTCATTAAATCCATATAACAGCACTCTCCTATGTTAAAATTTTATAATACATGATTATTATTATACACTATTTTTTTTGATTTTGCAAGAAAAAAATCAAATTAAAACAAAAAACAGAAAATTATATATTAAAACTTAATTTTATTCGGGAGAGATGGTAATTTCGCAAATTTCCGGACGGTTGTTAAATCTTGCCGGAACAGGGTAATTTCCTATTCCTGAGGTTATAAACAGATACCCTCCCGAATATCTGAACAGTCCCTTATCGTATACATGCTCCTTGTTTTCCGAAAGTTCAGGAAGAATTTTTCCATTGTAGTATGCAGGACCTATAAAAGGTACCTGAATAACTCCGCCGTGAGTATCTCCGCACAATGTGAGATCAGCACCGAAATTTTCATACTCCTTATACATAGGAATGTGGGCAAGCAGTATATTATATGTATT
>NZ_JBJFHN010000005.1:0-5212 GCF_051893655.1 Porcipelethomonas sp.
TAAAAAAATATTCAAACTTTTTAAACTTTCCTGAGCTTTAAGAAATCAAAGAATAAAAAGGAACTATTTTCTTTTAAAGAAATTAGCAATTCCCGAAATAGCAGGCACAGCGAAAGAAAATCCCAGAGAAATCAAAAGAGGAGTTTTTGTAAGGCAGACTGTTGAAAATATCATCTGTACTGCCGGAATGTAAACTGCTGCCGCAATAACTGCCAGCGATACAAGCACTGCAAGAATAAGCTTTATATTTGAAAAATAATTTATACTGAAAATTCCCCTGGTTTCAGATTTGCATTCAAATACATGTATAAGCTGAGATACAATAAGTGTTGTAAGAGCGCCTGTTCTGGCAATATCCAGAGCTTTGCATACCCTGAGGAGTGTTGTAAAGCATCCCAGAGTACAGATTCCTATCATAAGTCCCCGGAATACTATTTTAAACATCAGTCCCCCTGAGAAAAAGCTTTCGTCAGGCTTTCTGGGACGGTGCTTCATTATGTCCTTTTCACAAGGCTCCATACCCAGAGCAATAGCCGGAAGTCCGTCTGTTACAAGATTTACCAACAGCAGCTGTGTCGGGAGTAAAACCATAGGAAATCCCATAAGTATTCCTAAAAACATTGTTATAACTTCTCCGATGTTGCAGGAAAGAAGGTATCTTACAAATTTTCTGATATTTGCATAGATTCCCCTGCCCTGTTCTACTGCCTTTACAAGTGTTGCAAAGTTATCGTCAAGGAGTATAACGTCTGCCGCCTGTTTTGTAACATCCGTACCAGTAATGCCCATGGCAACGCCCACATTGGCTTCCTTAACTGCCGGAGCATCGTTTACGCCGTCCCCTGTCATAGTGACAATATGACCTTTTCTTTTGTATGCTTTGACAAGCCTCAGCTTATGAGACGGATTCACCCTTGCAAAAACTGTAAATTTATCAAGATCCCTGTCAAGTTCAGTATCAGTCATGGCGTCAAGCTCTGCACCTGTCACAACCTTTCCGCCCTTTAAAATTCCGGCTTCCTTTGCTACTGCCGCCGCAGTTTCCTTGTGGTCGCCTGTTATCATTACTGTTTTTATGTGTGCTTCACTGCACTTTCTTACTGCCCTTTTTGCTTCCTCTCTTGGCGGATCCTGCATTGCCGCAAGTCCTAGAAATACCAGACCGCTTCCGGCTTCATTCACTGATCTTACCTCTTTTTTTGCCAGTGCAAGAACTCTTAAAGCTCTGCCGGAAAGAGATGAAATTTCCTCATTTATTCTGCGTATCATGGCACTGTCAAGGGGTACTTCCCCATGAGATGTCATCACAAAAGAACATTTGTTCAGAAGTATGTCAGGAGCACCTTTTACGTACGCTGTATCTTGTCCGGAGGGTGAACGGCTTACTACAGTCATCATTTTTGTATCACTGTCAAAGGGAATTTCAGAAATTTTTCTGCGGTCTCTTAAAGATTCACGGGTAACTCCGCCTTTTGCGGCACTTATAAGAAGTGCGATTTCAGTAGGATCGCCGGATACTTTCCATTCGCCTTTGCCTTCTGCCGTACCTCTGTTTCTGAAATTCACCTTGCTGTCTGATGAAATACTCGCTGTGGAGCATATAACTCCGCACTCTAAAAGCTCGTAAAGAGGAGGAACAGCTTTAGGATTCGGCTTAGTATCCCCCAGACGGATCTCTCCGTTGATTTTATAACCGTTTCCCAGTACGTCAAATTCCTTCATATCAGTAAAAATATGTTTTACTGTCATTTTATTTTCAGTAATAGTCCCCGTTTTATCAGAGCATATTACAGAAGCACAGCCTAAAGTTTCAACAGAATGAAGCTTATTTACCAGTGCATTTAATTTCAGCATTCTGTTTACTGCAAGAGCAAGAGCAATAGTAACCGTTGCCGGAAGTCCTTCAGGAATTGCAGCAATTGCAATTGTAATACCGGTCATAAGCATGTCAAAAACAGGCTCACCCCTTAAAACTCCTGCCAGAAAAACTATAATGCACACACCGATACATATAAGAGCCACAACCTTTCCAAGCTCTCCCAGACGCTTTTGCAAGGGCGTCTGACTTTCTTCGGCATCATTTATCATATGGGATATTTTTCCCACCTGTGCATTTTTTCCGGTAGCAATAACAAGTGCCGTTGCATTTCCCCTTGTGACAACCGTTCCCGAATAGGCAATACAGGCTCTGTTAAGGGAATTGTCCCTGTCATCAGCTGAACCGGACCTTTTCGCCACCGGCTCAGATTCTCCGGTAAGCATTGCCTCGTCTGTATACATTCCGCTGCATTCCAGAATAACGCAGTCGGCAGGTATCTTGTCGCCTGCTTCCATCTCCACAAGATCTCCCGGTACAAGTTCAGCAGCCGGAATAGTTTTATGCTTTCCGTCACGAATGACTTTCGCTGTGGGAGCAGTCATATCGGCTAAGGCTTCAAGAGTTTTTTCTGTACGGTATTCCTGAATAAATCCTAAAACAGCATTTAACAGAACAATTGCAATTATTGTTGCCGCATCATAAATTTCTCCCAGAAATACGGAAATAACTGTAGCTCCCAAAAGAATCATTACCATTACATCTTTGAATTGTCCGGCAAAAATTTTAAGTGCGCCGTTTCCCTTTTTTTCGGCAAGAGTATTGCTTCCCATTTCCTCAAGAAGCTTTGACGCCTGTTTCTGAGTTAATCCTGTCATAGCTCTTTTCTCCTTCAACAGTCCTTTCCGGACTGCCTTTTATGTTGTCCTTAAAATTCTATGCGGACAAATTTAAAATAATACCGAAAAAAGTTTGACATAAGAGCGTTTTAATGGTATCATAAAGAAAAATGAAGAAAGGCAGAAAATATGAAAAAATTAAAAATAATTAAAATTTTATCTTCAGTTTCAGTAATTTCCGCTGCTGTTATTGCCGGACTGAGCAGTGCTGGAGGCAGCTTTATGTCTTTGAAAGTAAGTTCTCCCACAGCAATTAACCGTCCGGATATGAAATATACCGTAAATATTAACATTGATGGGGAAATAGCAGATATAGTACCCATCGGAATAGGCATCAGAGGCGACGCCGACGGTGACGGAGAAGCTACTATCCGTGACGCTGCATATATCGCCAGATACCGTGCTAACGCTTCAGCAAATCCGGATTATCTGCCGGACTTTGAAGTTTCTTTAAATGGTCATATGGCAGACGCAAATGCAGACGGAAAACTTTCTATCCGTGACGCAGCAATAATCGCACGCCTTATTGCTGCTAAATACTCAAACCCCGATATCACCTGGGATGACCTTTAACCTACTTTTTTGAAAAAAAGTAGGCAAAAAACTTTCAGACGTGGCTTACTTTTATTCGTTCCTTTAAATAAGGCTCGACAACTTACTTTTTGAAAAAGTAAGACAAAAACTTTCAGACGTGGGTTACTTTTATTCGTTCCTTTAAATAAGGCTCGACAGGTTACGCTTTGAAAAAGCGTGAAAGAAACTTTTTCCTTACTTTCTTGAAGCATCAAGAAAGTAACAAAGAATTTTTTATTGTTCATTTCTTGTCATGTGACAAGAAACGAACCAAAGAAATGTAATGACAGGTTGCAGACAACAAACTGGAACGCTTAGAAAGCGACCCACAACTGTGTTGAGAAAAATCTTTACTTGCGAAGCCCTAAAAGCTGCACTCATCTTGATGGGAGCTTTCTTAAAATAAATGTTTCCATTCAAATAAATTGTCGAGCCTTATTTTTGGAATTAAATAAAAGTAAGCGACGTCTGAAAGTTTTCGCCAAGCCTTTTTCAAAAGGCTTGTATTCCGACAAATAAAGCTATTGACACTTCTGGGAATGATTGATATAATAAGGATAATAAAGTTTTTGCGAAGGTGAATTATGAAAAAGCTTTTGTTTATAGGAGATGTAGTAGGAAAAAACGGCTGCGACTTTCTTTCTGAAAGAATCTATGATATCAAAAAAAAGCACGAAATTGATATAACCGTTGTAAACGGTGAAAATTCCGCACAGGGAAACGGAATCACAAAATTTTCTGCGGACATGCTTTTAAGACTGGGTGCTGATATTATCACTACGGGAAATCATTGCTTCAAACGCCGTGATTCCATGGATATATATAACAGGGATAATATTTTAAGACCGCTTAATTTTCCGGATGGATGTCCGGGAAAAGGTATCGGTTATATAGACTGCGGATATTACAAGGTCGCCGTTATAAATCTTATGGGTACTGTATATATGGAAGCGTTGGATAACCCTTATGGTGCTATGGACAGGATTCTGGAAACAGTAAATACACCGAATATTTTAGTAGATTTTCATGCAGAAGCTACTGCGGAAAAAAAGGCAATGGGATATTATCTTGCCGGAAAGGTAACGGCAGTTATCGGAACACATACTCATGTACAGACTGCGGACGAAACAATTTTAAATGAGCATACCGGTTATCTGACTGATGCCGGAATGACAGGTCCTGAAGAATCTGTTCTGGGAGTAGCAGTCCGTCCGGCAGTGGACAAGCAGCGTTTTAAATATCCCGTAAGATTCACGGAAGCACAAACTCCCTGCTTTATAAACGGTGCTGTTATTTCATTTGACGAAAAGTCGGGCAAATGCACTAAAATCGAGAGAATAATTGATAGATAATTCACAATATTTTTTCAAAACTCTTGCATTTACGCTTTTTGTGGTGTATAATATCATTATGCTGTTGGAATCAAAAGCATTTAAGCAATTCAATTAAACAATTATTTAAATGGAGGCCAGACTATGGAAATTTTAAAAGTTTCATCACATTCTTCCCCAAATTCAGTTGCCGGAGCAATCGCCGGAGTTATTCGTGAACAAAAGGCTGTAGAAGTTCAGGCAGTGGGTGCAGGTGCAGCAAATCAGGCTATTAAATCTATTGCTATCGCAAGAGGTTATCTTGCCCCGATCGGTGTTGATCTTATCTGTATTCCTGCATTTGCTAATATTCAGATTGACGGCGAAGAAAGAACAGCTATTAAGCTTATTTGTGAACAAAGATAATTCCTATAAAATTTTTATATTTGTCGCAGCCCCGGCTTTTGCCGGGGTTTGTTTTATACAAATATCTGAATTTTATTTTGTATGAAATTTACAAAGTTTCAACATCTTTAGCCGGATTTGTTGAAAACTTATTGACTCGCCTTAAATTACATGTTAAAATTTTTCATATATAATATGAGGGAGGAATA
>NZ_JBJFHN010000006.1:0-5197 GCF_051893655.1 Porcipelethomonas sp.
CCAAGCTCTTCAAACAATTTTATTGCTTCATCATAATCACCGTCATCAGCAAGCTTCACAGCCTTGTCATATTTATCCTGAAGTTTGAGATCTTCAATTTTTGCGATGTTGTCTTCACAGTCATCATATAAATTTCCAAGCTTTTTATATATTTTTGCTGCAGCGTCATATTTTTTGTCTTTCATAAGCTCAGACGCTTTTTTGTGTATTTCATCAAGCTTGTTTTTCGAATCCTTGTAGTCCTCAAGATTTTTAAGAATAGGAATCGCATCTGTATATTTTTCATCTTCAATATATTTAATTGACTTTTCATAAAGCTTATCTATATTATCTTTGCTGTCTTTATAATCACCGAGTGCCATGAACACAGCTGCCGCATAATTATATTTCTTGTCTTTCATATATGTACATGCCTGCTCATATATTTTTTCAACGTGTTCAGCTGAGTCTTCATACTTGTCAAGAATTATAAATATTTCTGCTGCCTGAGCAAATTTGCGGTCATTTTCATAGTTAACTGCAGTCTTATAGATTCTTTTCATATATCCCGACGGATCACTCTGATCTTCAAGACTGTTAAATAATTCTACTGCTTCTTCATATTTTTTTGCATTCACAAGTTCAGATAATTTATCATATTTTATATTGTTAAGTAATTCTTTTGCATTTCTGTAGTCTTCCAGTTCTTCAAGAACACTTACCTTTTCGTCATAGTCTTTAATTTGTTCACCCTGAACTGAAAGAAGTTTCATTGCTTTTGCTGAATCCTTATAATCCGGTATATCTGCAAATATGCTGTAAGCATCATTATATTTTCCCTTTTCCCATTGTTCCATAGCATCATCATATTTTCTTGCATTAATTGTGGCAATATAATAAATGATGCCTGCCGTAATAATAACACAACCGGTTATAACTGAAACAATAATAATTTTCTTTTTGATTTTGGCTTTTTTCTGTATTTTCCTTTCACGCAGTTCAATTTCATTTAATCTATTTTCGCATTCTTTTATAAGTTCATCAGCATTTTTCCAGCCTTTAATTGAGTTAAGCTTTTCCAATGCCTTTATATTATCCGCTTTTCCGCTGTACTTCATAAGCTCTGCTGCTTCATTCAGTGTTTCGTCTTTTGAAGCATTTTCTACCTTTTCATGGCACTGTTCAGCCAGCTTTTTAGAATCTTTATAATCTGGTATTTTATTAAAAGTTCTTTCGGCATCAGAATATATTTTTTTCTCAAAGCGATACTTTCCAAACAAATATAAGCATTCTTTTGCCATTTCATCTGAATCTTTATAGCCTGGAATGGTTTTAAAAATATCTGATGCATGAGTATAATTTTGCTTGTTATATGCATTTGTTGCGTTTACATAAATACATTCTTTTGCCATTTCATCTGAATCTTTATAACCTGGAATGGTTTTAAAGATATCTGACGCCTGATTGTAATTTTTATTATTGTATTCATCTGACGCTTCACGATAAGTTCTTTCATTAGAATAATCTTCAAGTTCTTTTTTAAACTTTGCGTCAGCATATTTAACCGCTCTTTTATAGTATATATTGCTGCTGAATGATTTTTTCTGACTTAATAATTCAGATTTTGATTTCAGTTTTAAGTCAACCAGTAATTTTATCAAATATGCTTCTGAACATTCAGGATCTATATCAAGAACTTTTTCCGAATATTCATCTGCATTACTCCATTCGCCGTCCTCAAGGAACATAAACGCCCTTTTCAAAAGAGGTTTTATTGTCTTTGAATCACTTTTGCTTTCATCAAAACCGGATTCTTTTTTCTTTTCAGAATTTGTAAGTTTCTTGATACCTCTTATCAGATCCTGCATGAATCCGAGCTTTGACATATCCTGAGCCTGAAAGAAGGAGAGCTCTTCCGGAAGATCGTATGGATCCATGTTTTTGTAAGCGGGAATGATAGTTCTGGTTTTATCCTTCTGCATGAGCATAAGGAATCTGCCCCACTCGTTTCTTACCCATACAGAATTGAAGTATTCTGCTTTTGTTCCCACAACCACCATTACCTTTGCAGAGTTAAGTGCCGCAAAAATGTATGGTTCATAGGCAGTTCCGAGCTTTCCTTCAAGAGTAATTTTCGAAAAAAATACCTTGAATCCTTCCTGCTCCAGCTGATAATACAGATCCTGAGCGAGAACACTGTCAGGTGTTCGCTTTCCATTATCACTTTCTTTATAGCATATAAATATATCAAACGGTTCTTCTTTTTCAGAAATTTCAAGAATTCCTTTTTGTATACTATCAATTTCCTGTGCTTCTTTTGTGTAAATCTCTTTTTGCTGCTCATCGGCGTATCTGACAGCTTCAAGATAATCTGCGTCATTGAAAATTGAGCTGTACTGTGTTCTGTGACAAGTAGGTATTTTCTTGCCTGTGGTCGGGTCATCAACATATTCAATACCATAACGGCACAGAACTATCTGCCAGAATATTTCGGAATCATTATTAACAGAATCCAGAAGCTTTTCGTAAATTTCCATGGCTTTGTCAAATTCACACTGCTGTCTGAAATGAGTAGCCCTGTTAAGCATATTTATGGTTTGTTCGTTATCTGATTTTGAAATAGTCTGTGTTGTGCCACAGTACTCACATTCACAAACTGTTGCACCTTCATTTACTTCAAGCGTTCCGCCGCACATTTTACATTTGAATACAGCCATTTTTCCTGATTCTCCTATTTATTTAATTTGCAAATATTGTTTCTGCTGTCAATTACAGTATTTAGTTTTTCACATATAACTTTTGATTTTGATTCATTACCGGAATGAACAGTTGCTTCAAGTTCGCCGAACAAAATATCAATTTTTGTTTCTGATTCTGTAGTTGCACTACTGCTTACAGGATCACTATATCTGAATTTTTCTGATAGCTCATCAAGCATTGCTGAAATGCCTTCATTTTTATTTTCGTTTACAAGATTCTGAGATTTAACACGCATAAGCTTTATAAATTCTGTATCTTTTTTCTGAACAGCCTCTATCTTTTCAACTTCATCACGTGCTATATCTGTTGCAATACTGCATATGATTGCGGCAGCAAGAATAACCATACATACAATTAAAGAAATCCATGCCGGAAAATGCTTTACAGTTCCTCCCAGAACAAATAAAATTATTGACGCAATTGTCTGAATAGTAAGATAAATGTAACCTACCCTGAAAACGGGGAATCCTAAAACTTTGCTTTTAAGATCCTCTGCATTTCCATAAGCAAGCTTAAACACAGGAAACTGCAAAGCTACGGCAAGCAGTTCAGCAGTATATGCAATCCAGAATGTACTGCCTTTTCTGAAAGGAATAATAAACACTACTATTGAAAATACTATAAGTACAATCGCAATTACGGCAATTGCCTGTTTATTTCTTTTTGTCATAATTATTCCCCTTTCTTTTTACCGCAGTTGCTGCAGAAGTTTCCGGTTATGCCTTTGTTTCCGCATGAACAATCCCATGTTTCCGGTGTGTCAGGCTTTTTAGCGCCGCAGTTGCTGCAGAAGTTGCCGACAACTTTATTTCCGCATGAACATTCCCATACCTCCGGCAACTGTGGCTTTTTAGCACCGCAGTTATTGCAGAAATTACCAACAATTCCTTTGTTTCCGCATGAACAATCCCATTTATCATTCATGGCATTATTTAAACTATTCCCCATTGCCGCCGCTGTATCAGCCATAGGATTAAGAGCTTCTTTTGTCATATTCATGACACCGCTCATTGCACCGAGAGAAACACCCAGTCCGGCAAGATCTCCCAGTCCCCCGCCTGTTCCGCCTGAAATATTGCTCATGTTTTCAACAGCACCAAGTCCGACCTGTCTTGCAGTTTCCTGCTGATATGTATATCCCTTCATGCGCATTTCGGCAGCTTCCGCTTCTGCTTGAATCTTATAGGCTTCAGCGTCACCCTGTGCACCGATTATCTTCATTTTTGCGGCAGTCTGTGCTTCAACAGTCTGTCTTTCAGCACTCGCCTCAGCCTCTGCTTTGAGTATCTGTTCCTGACGGACTTTCAGATACATATCAGCATGCTGCTGTTTTAAACGCTGAAAATTAGGATCATCGTCCGGAGTCATGATTGTTGTAACAAAAAACTCCGGCATAACAAGACCGTATCCTGTAAGCATTTCATTTATGCAATCACGAAGTTTATCGGAAACAACATCAAGGTACTCATCAACTTCCAGTACATTAATATTGTTTTCCTTAATGATTCTTGCAAGATTACTCTTGACTTTTGTCATAATCATTGCTTTGAATTTTGCGACTGTCGGTTTTGTACCGTAATTGCCGTCAATTACATCCGACTGGTCAAAACCGCCTGCAGTGCCAACAAGTTTAAGCAAAAGCTTTCGTGAATCACATACTTTAAGACTGAACTGACCGCATGCTCCAAGTTCTATGGGAAGTCCTGTTACAGGGTCAAAAAGGCGCACTTTTGAATCAGTGCCCCACTTGATTCCCATCTGAACGGTCTGATTTACAAAATATATTTCGGAATGAAAAATTGTATCTGCGTTTGTGGGAAGCTTATAGAGCTTTTCAAGAGCCGGCAGATTCTGCGTTGCAAGAGTATAGCGTCCTGCACCGAATAAATCAAGTGCCTGACCGTCACGGAAGAAAACAGCCTCCTGAGATTCATGAACAATAAGCTGTGAACCCAGATTAAAGTCTTCGATAGGGTGTTTCCATACAAAAGTCTGATTATCTCCCTCGTACCTGATAACGCTTGCAAGACCTTGATTTTTAATCTTTTCTTTTGCTGCCTGTGCCTGAACATCTATAACGGTATCGCACAAAGGACAGGTATATTCAGAAGAATTTTTATCAGCAGTTAACTGGCAGGAGCAGGACGGACAGCTGAATTCAATCTTATTGACCATACTTTCTGATGTGTTTATTTTTTCCTTGCATACGGGACAGACCGCCTTATCGCCTTTTGACTGGTCGAATATAACGTTATTTCCACAGTGAGGGCATACACGGGAAGTCATTTTGTCGGTTCTGACATTGATTGTGTATCCGCAGGTACAGTCAATTTTCTTTCGTGCAAAAAATCCACTTGAGGCTTGTGTATATTTGCCGCAGTTTGGGCATTCTATTACGAATTTACTCATGTTAATCTCCATTCTGCCGCAGTAGCGTCAGCACAAATAGGAATGAAAG
>NZ_JBJFHN010000007.1:0-5066 GCF_051893655.1 Porcipelethomonas sp.
AGTAAACGAAAAAATGCCTGAGGACGCAGTTATCGCAACAGATGTAGGTCAGCACCAGATGTGGGTAGCTCAGCACTATAAATTTGAAAAACCCAGAACATTTATTTCCAGCGGCGGTCTCGGAACTATGGGATTTGGCATGGGTGCTGCAATCGGTGCTTACATAGCAACTGAAAAACCTGTCGTTTTGTTCACAGGTGACGGCAGCTTCGGCATGAATTTAAACGAACTTGCAACAGCAGTTTCATGCAATGCACCTGTTATAGTTGTTCTTATGAACAACGGAGTACTGGGAATGGTAAGACAGTGGCAGACGCTGTTTTTCAACAAGCACTACAGCAATACTACCCTCTGCCGTCAGACAGACTTTGTAAAGCTTGCTGAAGCCTTCGGAGCAATGGGATTCCGTGCTGAAAATACTGATGAGCTTTCAAAGGCTCTGGACGACGCAATTGCAGCCAGAAGACCTGCTGTTATCGACTGCAGGATAGATATGGATGAATTCGTTCTTCCTATGCTTCCTCCGGGAGGATCTATTGATGATATAATAACTGAAATTCACGGAGGTGAAATCTGATGACAAAATATGTATTCGGTATTCTGGTTGCCAACAAGTTCGGCGTACTTACCAGAGTTTCAAGCATGTTCACCAGAAGAGGCTTTAATATTGATACTCTCACAGTAGGTGAAACACAGTCTCCGGAATTTTCAAGAATCACTATCTCAATGATGGGTGACGAATACTCAAAAACTCAGATTATAAAACAGCTTGACAAGCTTCACGATGTAAAACAGGTTGAGGTTATGGAAAGAGATGAAACTGTTACCCGTGAACTGCTTCTCATAAAAATCAAAAACGATTCCGCAACAAGACAGGACGTTCTTGCAGCGGTAGACGTATTCCGTTCCAAAATTATCGACTATTCTCCTGACGCACTGTGTATTGAGATTACAGGAGAAAGCTCAAAAATCAATGCTTTTATTGAGCTTATAAAACCATACGGTATAATGGAGATGTGCCGTACAGGTCTTGTAGCTCTTGAAAGAGGCGGAAACTGTCTGGGATGTGACTGAACCCCGGATAAGCAAACTGCCCAATAAAAATTATACTTATACAAAGGAGTCCTAACAATGGAAAACAAAGCAAGAGTCTTTTATCAGGAAGACTGCGATTTATCTTTACTTTACGGCAAGACTATCGCCGTTATCGGTTACGGCAGCCAGGGTCATGCCCACGCTCTTAACGCAAAGGAATCTTTAGGCGACAACGCAAGAGTTATTATCGGTCTTTACGAAGGAAGCAAGTCATGGGACAAGGCTGTAAAGCAGGGCTTTGAAGTATTCACAGCTGCTGAAGCTGCAAAGCAGGCAGATATCATCATGATCCTCATCAATGATGAAAAACAGGCTGATATGTACAAGAAGGATATCGAACCAAACCTCAAGTCCGGCGATATGCTTATGTTCGCTCACGGTTTTGCTATTCACTTTGGTCAGATCGTTCCTCCGGCAGATGTTGACGTTACAATGATCGCTCCTAAGGGTCCTGGTCATACAGTACGTTCAGAATATCAGGCAGGCAAGGGCGTTCCGTGTCTTGTTGCTGTACATCAGGACGCTACAGGAAAGGCTCAGGATCTGGCTTTAGCTTACGGTCTTGCAATCGGCGGTGCAAGAGCCGGTGTTCTGGAAACAACATTCAGAACAGAAACAGAAACTGACCTCTTCGGTGAACAGGCTGTTCTCTGCGGCGGTGTCTGCGCTCTTATGCAGGCAGGCTTTGAAACACTGGTTGAAGCAGGCTATGATCCGAGAAATGCTTACTTTGAGTGTATCCACGAAATGAAACTTATCGTTGACCTTATTTACCAGAGCGGTTTTGCAGGTATGAGATATTCTATTTCAAATACTGCTGAATACGGTGACTATATTACTGGTCCTAAGATCGTTACAGAAGATACCAAGAAGGCTATGAAGCAGATCCTCAAGAACATTCAGGACGGTTCATTCGCTAAGGAATTCCTCCTCGACATGTCTCCGGCAGGCGGACAGGCTCACTTCCGTGCTATGAGAAAGCTTGCTTCTGAGCATCCTTCAGAAAAGGTCGGCGAAGAGATCCGTAAGCTTTACAGCTGGAACAACGAAGAAGACAAGTTTATCAATAACTGATTTTCTTCTTAAAATTTAATAATTATCTCCGATTGTAAAACGTAATCGGACTGTATGTGCTTTGCTGCTTTCCTGATTTACAAAGTCGGGAAAGCAGTTTGCTTTTTTATAAACTTATTAATGAGGTATAAAACAATGGGTTGTAATTTTTACTGCGAGGGAGTTGACAAGGCTCCTCAGCGTTCACTGTTCAACGCCCTGGGTATGACAAAGGAAGAAATGAAGCGTCCGCTGGTTGGTATCGTTTCTTCATACAATGAAATCGTACCGGGTCACATGAACATAGATAAAATCGTAGAAGCTGTTAAAATGGGCGTAGCTATGGCTGGAGGTACTCCTGTAGTATTCCCGGCAATTGCCGTATGTGATGGTATTGCAATGGGTCATGCAGGCATGAAATATTCTCTTGTTACAAGAGATTTAATTGCTGATTCTACAGAATGTATGGCACTTGCTCACCATTTTGATGCACTTGTTATGGTTCCTAACTGCGACAAAAACGTTCCGGGACTGTTAATGGCTGCGGCAAGAATAAACGTTCCGACAGTATTTGTAAGCGGAGGTCCGATGCTTGCAGGTCATGTAAAGGGAAAGAAAACAAGCCTTTCAAGTATGTTTGAAGCAGTAGGCTCTTACTCTGCCGGTTCAATGACTCTTGAGGATGTTGAAGAATTTGAAAACAAAGCATGTCCTACATGCGGTTCATGCTCAGGTATGTATACTGCAAACTCAATGAACTGTCTGACAGAGGTTCTGGGTATGGGACTGAGAGGAAACGGTACTATTCCGGCGGTTTATTCAGAAAGAATCAAGCTTGCAAAAGAAGCCGGAATGGCTGTAATGGAACTTGTGAAGAAAGATATCCGTCCTCGTGATATTATGACTGAGAAGGCTTTCCATAATGCTCTTACTGCCGATATGGCTTTAGGCTGCTCTACAAACAGTATGCTTCATCTGCCGGCAATCGCAAACGAATGCGGAATAAAGATAAATCTTGACATGGCAAATGAGATAAGTGCTAAAACTCCTAATCTGTGTCATCTTGCTCCTGCCGGTCATGCTTATATGGAAGACTTGAACGAAGCCGGCGGCGTTTATGCAGTTTTAAACGAGCTTAACAAAAAAGGACTTATCAATACTGATGTCATGACTGTTACAGGCAAGACACTGGGTGAAAATATCAAGGGTGTTGTAAACAAGAACCATGATATTATAAGACCTGTTGATGATCCGTACAGTGAAACAGGCGGCATTGCAGTTCTGAGAGGAAATCTTGCTCCAGACGCATGTGTTGTAAAGAGAAGTGCAGTTGCTCCGGAAATGTTAAAGCATAAAGGACCTGCAAGAGTCTTCAACAGTGAAGAAGAAGCTATAGAGGTTATCAGAGGTGGCGGTATCAAGGCGGGAGACGTTGTTGTTATCCGTTATGAAGGTCCTGCCGGCGGTCCGGGTATGAGAGAAATGCTTTCTCCTACTTCTGCAATTGCAGGTATGGGTCTTGACAAGGATGTTGCTCTTATTACTGACGGTCGTTTCAGCGGCGCTACAAGAGGTGCGGCTATCGGCCACGTTTCTCCTGAGGCTGTAAGCGGCGGTACTATCGCATACGTTCAGGACGGCGATATCATCTCTATTGATATTCCGAATTATTCAATTAATCTTGAGGTTTCCGATGAGGAGCTCGCTGAGAGAAAGAAAAATACTAAGATACTCAAAAAAGAAAATCTTTCGGGATACCTTAAGAGATATGCGGCTATGGTAGAATCCGCTGATAAGGGCGCTATAATTAATAAATAATCGGTATGCCTGATTTACCGGTACGAAAACCAAATCGGCTGAAAAATTTTGATTATAGTTCCGATGGTTTGTATTTTATTACGGTTTGTGTTAAAAACCATGAAAATATGTTGTGGCATAATGTAGGGGCGACCATTGGTCGCCCGCAGGATGTAAAGTTATCAGAATATGGTGAAATTGTTGAAAATGCAATACGTAATATTCATATACATTATCCAAATTATAAAATAGATAAATATGTCATTATGCCTAATCATATTCATTTGTTGATATGGATCAACCGGGACAGAATCGGGCGACCGATGGTCGCCCCTACAATTTCAACGGTTATTCAGCAAACAAAGGGTATAGTTACAAAACAAATTGGTTTTTCAATCTGGCAAAAGTCTTTTCATGACCACATTATCCGCAATGAAAAAGAATATCTGAAAATATCGAAATATATAGAAAATAATCCATTAAAATGGAAAGATGATTGTTTTTTTACTGATTAAAATATTCTGAGCATTCGGGAAATTTTGGAGGAATAATGAGCTTAAAAGTATATGAGAAAGCCATAAAGAAAATAAAAAAATGCGATGAATTTGACTGTGGTACACCACATTCAGAAAAAGTTATTGAAAAGGCAGAAAGTTTGCTCAACATAGCGTTTTCAACACAAATAAAGAATTATCTGTCAAAGTTCGGATATATTGAAGTATTTGGTGTAGAATTATACGGAATTGTTGATGAAGACTTTTCTATGGATAAGAACACCTATGAAGGATGCATGGTTGAGTGGACATTGGATGCAAGAGCAGCTAATAATCTTAATCCTGATTGGGTGGCATTAAAATTTGAAGATGATGGGGAAATGGTTTTCCTTGATTTTGAAAATACAAACGAAGAAGGAGAACCTCGTGTAATCGCTGCGATTGACGAAGGCAATGGCTATGTTTTTGAAGATGAGTTGGCAGAAGATTTCGGTAAGTATCTTATCTATTTAATTGAAGAAGAATACTGATTGAAAAAATCTGAACTCATGAATTTCCCCAAACAAAAAATTTGAAAGGAATGATATAAATGGGCATGACAATGACGCAGAAAATTCTTGCGGCTCA
>NZ_JBJFHN010000008.1:0-5027 GCF_051893655.1 Porcipelethomonas sp.
AAATAAATAATAACCGGTCGTGCAACAAAAAAACGGACTCCATAAAATGAAGTCCGTTTAGTCCTGCCGGGGTCACCCGGCTGGTGCGGATAAGAGGACTTGAACCTCCACCCCCTTGCGAGGACCAGCACCTGAAGCTGGCGCGTCTGCCGATTCCGCCATATCCGCATATTTGAATTGATTACCATAATATTATATCACTACTTTTACCTTGTGTCAAGTACTTTTTTGAAAAAAGTGTGCTTTTTCAGAAAATATAAAAAAATATCGTAAACCACTTGAAATTTTCTGAATAATATGTTATAATTTAAAGGCTAACAATCAGGAATTAGTGTTTATTCCGGAATATAGGTGTGCGGGCCCTGTGCAATGAGACACCGTGAACCATGTCAGGCGGGGAACCGAGCAGCATTAAGCGGATCGTTTTGTGTGCCGCAGCAAGCCTGCACACCTATGCTCCGGAATTTTTTATTTATAAAATAACGTTTTGTTTCTCCGGAGGTGACCGTTATTTATACAGCATTATACAGAAAGTGGCGGCCGCTTTCCTTTGATGACGTTATTTCTCAGCCGCATATAACTACAACGCTGAAAAATCAGATAAAAAACGGCAGGACTGCCCATGCGTATCTTTTTACCGGTTCGAGAGGCACCGGCAAAACTACCTGTGCCAGAATTTTTGCAAAAGCGGTAAACTGTCCTGAACAGCATGACGGAAATCCATGCCTTCAATGCAGTATATGCAAAGATGCTGATAATGCGGCATTATCGGACATTATTGAAATAGATGCCGCTTCAAACAACGGCGTTGATGATATCCGCGACCTCAGAGATGGTGCTGTGTATACACCTGAACGATGCAAATATAAGGTGTATATTATCGACGAAGTGCATATGCTTACTCCCAACGCCTTTAACGCTCTGCTCAAAATCATGGAAGAACCGCCGGAATATGTAAAGTTTATTCTTGCGACAACTGAGGTTCACAAGGTTCCGGCAACCATTACTTCACGTTGTCAGAGATTTGATTTCAGGCGTATTCTGACTGAAGATATAAAGGCAAGACTTTGCTATATTGCCGGCAAAGAAAATATTTCACTTGATGAAAATGCTGCCGGACTTATTGCAGGTCTTTCAGACGGCGGAATGAGAGATGCCCTGTCGCTTCTTGATCAGTGTGCAGCATATTCCGACAATATAACAATGGACACTGTTTCGGCAGCTGCCGGAATCGCAGGAAGAGAACCGCTGTTCGAGCTTATAGAAGCTGCGGCTGACAAGCAGCCGGGCAAGGCTCTGGAAATTGCTGATAAGCTTTATTCAATGTCCAAGGATATGGCAAGGCTTTGCAGCGAGCTTACTGATCAGTTCAGGAACCTTATGCTTTTAAAGGTTTGTCCGGAAAAAAGCAATCTTATTATATGTATGCCCGACGAACTGGAAAAGCTTAAATCTCTGGCTAAACGGCTGGAGCTTTCCGATATTCTTTCAAAGCTTGAGATTTTACAGGAATGCAGCGAAAAAATCGGAAAATCTGTTAACAGGCGAATTGAGCTTGAAATGTGCCTTGTAAAGCTGTGTACAGGGCAAAATAAACAGAAAACTATTGACAATAATGAAATTTATGATAAAATAAAACAGACGGATAATTTTGCTCCGGCATCCGGCGGTGCTGTTTATGACAGCAATGCGGCTGATAACCGTGAACCGGCTAAGTCGGCAGTAAATATGTCTGCACTTAAAGCCTCTGATTTCAAACCTCTTATGGAGTGGTCTGAGATACTTGAGGAATTTACAAAGGTTTGTCCCTCCGTTTCCGGAACCCTTATTGGCTCAAGGGCGTTTGTTTATCAGGATATTATGCTGATAGACACTCAGAACAGGTTTTTCCTGAAACTTTTTAAAGTAAGGGAGAATCTGGCAGTTCTTCGCAGTACTATACAGAAGGTAATGGGAAAAAGTTATACTATTAAAGCAAGATGCTCCGCTGCTGCCGAAACGGAACAGAAAGCGGAAAAGCTTGTTGAAAAGGCTATGAACAGCGGAATTGAAACCGCTGTTGAATAAATTATAAGAATAACAAGATGTTATAAAGCTAAAGGAGATTAAAATTATGAAGTCAAGAGTACCTAAAAATATCGGCGGAGCTCAGAATATGAATTCAATGATAAAACAGGCTCAGAAAATGCAGGATGAAATCACAGAACTGCAAAACGACATTGAAGCAAGAGAATTTTCAGCAACTTCAGGCGGCGGCGTTGTTGAAGTTGTCGTTACAGGTGCCAAAAACATCAAGAGCCTGACAATCAAGCCGGAAGCTGTTGATCCGAACGATGTTGAAATGCTTCAGGATCTTGTGATCAGTGCTGTAAATGAGGCTATGGCAAACGTTGAAAAGACAACTGAAGAAGAAATGAACAAGATCACAGGCGGAGTTTCACTGCCGGGATTATTCTGATAAATGGCTGACAACAATGCACTTCCGCTTGTGATTCTGGCGGAACAGTTTGCAAAACTTCCGGGAATCGGAATGAAAACTGCCCAGCGTCTGGCATATGCTGTCATGTCCATGAGCGATGAAGACGCAAAGGAATTTGCAGATGCCATCATATCTGTGAAAAAAGATGTGGGTTACTGCAAAATATGCCAGAACCTTACAGAATATGAAATCTGCCCTATATGCTCTGATCCGGACAGAAACAGTTCTGTTATATGCGTTGTGGAAACGCCAAAGGATGTTTCGGCTTTTGAGCGTACTAACGAATACGGCGGTACATATCATGTACTTCACGGACTTTTGTCCCCTATAAACGGGGTCGGTCCTGACGATATCAGAATCAAGGAACTGCTTGAAAGAGTGGGGCAAGGTGATATTCAGGAAATTATTATGGCAACAAACCCCACAGTTGAGGGTGAAGCAACAGCCATGTATATTGCAAGACTTTTAAAGCCTATGGGCGTTAAGGTAACAAGGCTTGCTTTCGGTATCCCTGTAGGCGGTCATCTTGAATATGCCGATGAGGTAACACTCTTTAAAGCACTGGAAAACAGAAGTGAAATGTAATAATAAACCGTACCGATTTTCGGTACGGTAATTGTTTATAAAAATACATGGAGGTAAAATTTATGTCTACACCCCATAACAATGCCCAAAAAGGCGAAATAGCAAAAACTGTTTTAATGCCGGGAGATCCCCTGAGAGCTGAATTTATTGCAAAAACATATCTTGAAAATCCTGTATGCTATAACAAAGTCAGAGGAATGCTGGGGTTCACCGGAAAGTATAAAGGCGTTGAAGTTTCCGTACAGGGAAGCGGTATGGGCATACCCTCAATTGGAATTTATTCCTATGAGCTTTTCAACGAATATGATGTTGATAATATTATAAGAGTGGGTACTGCCGGTGGAATTGCCGAAACTGTAAATCTTAGGGATGTTGTAATTGCTATGGGAGCATGTACAAATTCAAATTATGCCGACCAGTATAATCTTCCCGGAACTTATGCACCTACAGCATCCTATGAGCTTTTAAGCAAGGCTGTAAGTGCTGCTGAAAATCATGGCTGCAAATATCATGTGGGAAACATTTTTTCAAGCGATACCTTTTATGACGACAGCAATTCACTGGCACAGTGGCAGAAGATGAACGTTCTGGCAATCGAAATGGAATCTGCAGCTCTTTACATGAATGCTGCAAGAGCAGGAAAAAATGCTTTGTGCATACTTACAGTGTCGGATTGTCCGCTTAAAGGCTTATCAACTACACCGGAAGAAAGACAGACAAGCTTTACAGACATGATGGAAATTGCTCTCGAAACCGCAATTATGACAAAATAAGAACATTTTAAGATTATTTTAAGAATGTGAGGGTATACTTTGATTATGGATATAGAAGAATCTGTAAGATTTCTTCATCATTAATCCTTAATTCCCCCTCTATATATCTTTTATCTATCTGGGCTATGCCGACTTTTGGGCATAGCTTTTTTTTAATAATTAATTTACATTTATAACGCTTTTTATTAACATATTATGATAATATGTGGTATATAATAGTTTATGTTAGTTAACAATAATCACGAAAGGAAGTTAATTATGCGTCTAAATAAAAAATTATTAAAGTTTATTGCGGCATTACAAGCGTCAACTTTATTATTAAGTGCTTTATCATGTAATATTAGTGCTAATGAATATGACATTAATAGCATAGAAGGGTTAGAAACTATAAATGTTGATGATATTCCAAGTGATGTCACACCAATTGAATTTGAAACCGAAGAAGAGTTTGTGGAGTTCTATAATAATTATTTAAGTAATGATATTAATATTACAGACAGTGGTTCTTGTGCATTAAGTAATTCTATAATGCCATTTTCATACAGTGGTAATTATTCATCATCTTATACAACACAAAAAGAATTAATAAAAATAGGAGCTTCAATAACATCAATAAAATTAAAAACTAACTTTACATATGAAAAAGAAACTACAACTGGTCCATTGCCCGCAAATAAACCTCGTTATAAATTTAAAACAGTTAATCCAACATGCATGCTTACTGGTCTTACTGTTGGTGTAAGTATATCACAAGTTTCTACTTCATATTCACTTTCAAACTATAACTCAACATGTACATCAAATGGGACAGGAACAATTGATTATTATATAATTGTTGAAAATATTGGAAAAGTATACTCAAAGCCGTTTTCTATTACCCATACATTTAATTTGGTTAATGTAGTATGATACAGGTTGATATTTTATCACTCATATTTCTTATTATTAACACTTTACTGCTCTCTGGATTAACGATATTAGTAGTTAAGCTGATTAAATATTTGAAGAAAAAATAAATAACTATTAAAACAATCGGTTATAAAGCCGATTGTTCAGCCTGTAGAAAAATTTGATTTTCAGTAAAATTATGGGGACGCCCTAACTTGCAGGGCGTCCCCTCTTTTTCAGCTGAAAGGTATCCGCCAACCGCAGCCATACCTCCCCAAGAAGCAGTAAAGTATGATAAAATA
>NZ_JBJFHN010000009.1:0-5010 GCF_051893655.1 Porcipelethomonas sp.
CTGCGATTGTGTCTACCTTGTCCAGGCACTCAATTTTTCCTTGCTCCAGCGACTGAACCATGCTTGGCGCACCGCTTGCCTGAACCCCGTAAACCTTGATTTCAGGTCTTAGCTGTTTGATTGTAAATGCAACGCCGGAAATAAGTCCGCCGCCGCCTACAGGAACAATTACAGCGTCTGCATCAGGCAGCTGGTCTAAAAGTTCAAGACCGATGGTTCCCTGACCTGCAATAACATTTTCATCATCAAAAGGATGAATAAAAGTATAACCCTTTTCATCTCTTAACTGAATTGCCTTGTTGTATGCGTCATCATAAACGCCTTCAACTAAGCAGACATCTGCTCCGTATCCCTTTGTAGCCTCCACCTTGGAGATAGGTGCGCCGTCAGGCAGGCAGATAAGGGATTTGATACCGTTTTTTGTAGCTGCCAGAGCAACACCCTGTGCATGGTTTCCGGCGGAGCATGCAATAACGCCCTTTGCTTTTTCTTCATCACTGAGCTGAGAGATCTTGTAATAAGCGCCTCTTACCTTAAAAGAACCTGTTATCTGAAGATTTTCAGTTTTCAGATAGATTTCACTTTCAGGGTTAAGCTTGGGCGCATGTATCAGAGAGGTTTTTCTGATAACATCTTTAAGTACATAATTTGCATTGTAGACTTTATCAAGAGTAAGCATATAAATACATCCATTTCATTTTAAATTTTTATTTGTACAAACTAAGTTACCGGGATGAAAGCATTTTATCAATAAACTGCTTTGCCGCCCTTGCAGAGCGTCCGCTTCTTCCCACAGCGTAGCGTTCTGCTTCCTTTTCAAGCTCTTCTTCAGGCATATCAAGTCCCTTAAGCTTTGCAAGACCTTTTACAATTTCAAGATATTCGTCCTTGTTAGGCTTTGAGAATGTAATGCTCAGACCAAAACGCTCTGACAGAGAAATAAGCTCCTGTACTGTATCATTGCGGTGAACATCGTCACCTTCTCTGTCGGAGAAGGATTCCTTTACAAGATGGCGTCTGTTGCTTGTGGCGTAAATTACAATGTTATTGGCTCTTGCCGAAACAGAGCCTTCAAGGATAGCCTTAAGCGCCCCGAAATTGTCATCGTCCCTGGCAAAGGAAAGGTCATCAATAAACAGGATAAATTTTAGAGGATTTTTGCTTAAGCTGTCAATAATAACCGGAATATCACGAAGCTGATCCTTTCGGATTTCAATGATTCTCAGTCCCTTGTCACGGAACTCGTTTGCGATTGCCTTGACGGAGGAGGATTTGCCTGTTCCGGCGTCACCTGTCAGCAAAACATTTGAAGCAGGCTTTCCGTTTATAAGTGCGAGAGTATTGTCAATGATCATCTGACGCTGTTTGTGATAGCCAATAAGCTCTGAAAGCTTTATTTCATCCGGATATTTTACCGGAACTATATGGCTGTCTTTAACAATGAACATGTAATATTTTGCATAAATTCCATATCCGAATTTATCAATATTTTCGATTCTTTCCCTGTATTCCTTTTTGAAGTCATAGGGAGTATTGTCCCAGTCGGGCAAAAAGCCGTCATAGGCGATCTCCTTTTTCACTGATTCAGAAGTCATTTCCGCAATCATCTGAAGATCCTCAAGCTCGCTGTAAAGGCACTCCTCCATTTTTTGGCTTATTTCAAGCTTATGGGCAGTCCTTATCATGTAAATATTTTCGTCCTCTAAAATAAGAGTGAGAATATATGAGCTTAAGTCGTTATGATGGCGGTAAAGATTAGAAACAAAATCGGAATAAGCCTTTATCTGCTTTAAAGTATCGTTGTCCTCAAAGCTTTCAAAAAGCCTTTCCAGACTCTGAATAGTCCGGCAGTTTCTGACATCTCTGAAAATTACCAGAGAACTTAATCTGTAATGAAGTTCCTGTAAATAGTTATTCAAGTTTAAACGCCCCTTTATCAGAGAAGCTCCAGGATTTTTTCAGTAACTTCCGTTGTTGTAAGCGGTGTTACACCTGTGTTTCCGGCAAGATCTGCTGTCCTGTAACCCAGTTCAAGGAACTTGTCAACAGCAGCATCAATAGCGTCAGCTTCCTTTTCAAGGTCAAATGAATATCTGAGCATCATTGAAGCTGAAAGAATTGTAGCAATAGGATTTGCCTTGTTCTGTCCTGCAATGTCAGGAGCAGAGCCGTGGATAGGCTCGTACATGCCACGCTTTGCAGAACCCAGGGATGCTGAAGGCAGCATTCCGATAGAACCTGTAATCTGTGAGGATTCATCTGAGAGAATATCGCCGAACATATTGGAGGTTACAACAACATCAAACTGTGCCGGATTTTTAACAAGCTGCATTGCTGCATTGTCAACCAGCATATCTGTGCAGGTAACATCAGGATAATCTTTTGCGATTTCGTGAATAGTAGCTCTCCACAAGCGTGAGCTTTCAAGAACATTTGCCTTGTCAATGCTGATAACATTCTTGTTTCTCTTTCTTGCAGTTTCAAAGGCAACCTTTGCGATACGCTCAATTTCCATCTTGCTGTAGCATTCTGTGTCGTATGCTTCTTCGCCGTATTTGCCCTGTCTTCTTCCTCTTTCTCCGAAGTAGATACCGCCTGTAAGCTCTCTTACCATCATAAGGTCAAAGCCGTTTGCAACGATATCAGGACGCAGCGGACAGGAGTCCTTAAGAGCCTTGTAAAGCCTGGCAGGACGTAAATTTGTAAAAAGTCCCAGTGCTGAACGGATTCCCAGAAGTGCCTTTTCAGGACGCTGGTCACCGGGCAGATTATCCCACTTCGGACCGCCTACTGCACCCAGCAGTACGCTGTCGCTTGCCAGACAGCCTTCAACAGTTTCTTCCGGCAGTGGTTTTCCAGTTGCATCAATAGCCGCACCGCCTATAAGATACGGAGTAAAATTGAATTTATGACCAAATTTTTCAGCTGTCTTTTTCAGTACTTCAACTGCACTGTCAACGATTTCAGGGCCGATTCCGTCCCCTCTGAGTAAAGCTATATTAAATTCCATGTTTTGTCATTCTCCTTATTTAAAACTGCCGTTTTTAATTGATTCAACCAGTCCGCCGTTTGTGATAATAGACTGAATAAATTCCGGGAACGGTTCTGTTTTGAATTCTTTGCCGGTAGTCTTGTCTGTGATAATACCCTTGTCAAGGTCAGCTTCAACAGTGTGACCTTCTTCAATTGCATCGACTGCTTCCGGACATTCTAAAATTGCAAGACCAATATTAATAGAATTTCTGTAGAAAATTCTTGCAAAGCTTTTTGCTATTACCAGGGAAATACCGCTTTCCTTTATAGCAATAGGTGCATGTTCTCTTGAAGAACCGCAACCGAAATTGAATCCGGCAACCATAATGTCACCCGGTTTAACACGGCTTGCAAAAGTAGTATCCAGATCTTCCATACAGTGAGAAGCAAGCTCTTTTTTGTCGCTTGTATTCAGGTATCTTGCAGGGATAATAACGTCTGTATCAACATTGTCGCCGTATTTAATAACTGTTCCTTCAAACTTCATAATTACAGCACCTCCTTGGGTTCAGCAATTTTTCCGGCGATTGCAGAAGCTGCTGCCACAGCCGGACTTGCAAGATAAACTTCCGAATCAACATGACCCATTCTTCCTACAAAGTTTCTGTTTGTAGTTGCAACGGCTCTTTCGCCCTTTGCAAGAATACCCATATATCCGCCCAGACACGGACCGCATGTAGGAGTTGAAACAACTGCTCCGGCATCGATAAAGATTTTAAGCAGTCCCTGTTCCATAGCCTCAAGATAGATTTTCTGAGTAGCAGGAATAATAATGGTTCTTACGTTTTTGGCAACCTTTTTGCCCTTCATGATTTCAGCAGCAAGCTGTAAATCCTCAAGTCTGCCGTTTGTACAGGAACCGATTACAACCTGATCAATTTTAATATCATCAATTTCGTCAACTGTATGAGTATTTTCCGGAAGATGAGGGAAGGAAACTGTAGGCTTAATCTCGCTTAAATCAATTACATAGGTTTCATCATAAGCTGCGTCATCATCAGCCTTGTAAACAACAGGTTCTCTGTCACTGTGTTCCTTTACATATTCAATAGTCTTGTCGTCAACCTCAAAAATACCGTTTTTAGCCCCTGCTTCAATTGCCATGTTAGCCATACAGAGTCTGTCGCTTACGGAAAGGCTGTGAAGACCTTCACCGGTAAATTCCATTGAACGGTACAGAGCACCGTCAACGCCTATCATTCCGATAATGTGGAGAATTACGTCCTTGCCTGTAACGTACTTGTTAAGGCTGCCCTTAAGTTCAAACTTTATAGCGGACGGTACTTTAAACCAGGCCTTTCCGGTAGCCATTCCGCATGCCATATCTGTAGAGCCGACACCTGTGGAAAATGCACCCAGTGCGCCGTATGTACATGTATGGGAGTCCGCACCGATTACTGCATCTCCTGATACAACAAGACCTTTTTCCGGCAGCAGAGCGTGTTCAATACCCATCTGACCTACGTCGTAGAAGTTTGTAATGTCCTTTTCACCGCAGAAGTCACGGCACATTTTACACTGTTCAGCCGCCTTGATGTCCTTGTTAGGAGCAAAGTGATCCATAACCATAGTAACCTTGTCCTTGTCAAAGACGTTTTCAACGCCAAGCTTATTGAATTCCTTTATGGCAACAGGAGAGGTAATGTCGTTGCCGAGAACCAAATCAAGGTTTACTAAAATAAGCTGTCCTGCTTCAACCTTGTCCAGTCCCGCATGAGCCGCAAGAATTTTCTGCGTCATTGTCATGCCCATTTATATCATTCCTTTCATTCTTTTTAATTTGTACTGCTTAGATAAATCGGAATTTTCAGCAACTATCTTCGTAACTTATTGAGGGAAACCCTTTTGAAAAAGGGTTATCCCTCAAACTCCCTTCCTAAAACTTCACCTGATTTTTTCTCAGAGGGGCGATGCCCCTTTGAGAAAAAATAAAATAAAAGTCTTTGGAAAGGGGTCTGGGGAAGAACCTTTCTTCAG
>NZ_JBJFHN010000010.1:0-5008 GCF_051893655.1 Porcipelethomonas sp.
GACTCGCCTTAAATTACATGTTAAAATTTTTCATATATAATATGAGGGAGGAATATCATGAATCTAAAGAAAAAACTAGCTGTAATCACTATGTCGGCAGTTACGCTTCTTTCAGCTGTTCCTTTGGACAGAAACTATAATGCTGAAGAAGTGCAAATACCATCTGTATATAAAGGAGATATAAATACAGATGGGATATTAAGTGCTGAAGATGTAACAATTATTGGTCACTGCCTTGTGAAAAAAGGATTTCTTGAAGCGGAAGATGAATATGCGGCAGACGTAAACAGTGACGGGGATATAAATGTACTGGACCTGATTGCTTTAAAACGTATCATTATAAATAATGCTGCACAACAGCCTACTGAAGCTACAACAGAAGTACCAACAGAGGCTCCTACAGAAACAATAACAGAAGAAACAACAACTACTACTGCTCCGATCTGGTATGAAACTGAAACCACTGTCACTGAACCCGAAGTTACCACCACAACAGTACAGCAGCTGGATTTAAGCGACATGCCGGAAAACTATGCAGACCCTTTAGACTGGGTATGGACAAACCGGATTGAAAGAGAAAACTCAACCGGCAGATGGAATACTATTTTTGACCAGATTTACGGTGGAAACGGTACGCTCAATTATGTGGTCCGCTGGCAGTCATATAAACAGGTTACCCTTGAACAGCGTCAGCAGTTTGAAGATCTCATTGAAACGTCCGTTAATAACTGGACTAATTATCTTGAGGGCTATGACGGATGGAAGTACGGACATATTGACGTTAAAATAGTTGGCTGGGCTGTTATAGATGATGATGTAATTTTAGACAGACAGCCGGATGAAATTATTTATACGGACTGTACGCCTTATGACAGCAGCGGTGATACATCAAACGGAAGAGAAGAAATACCGACCCTTCTTCCAAATGCTCCTGATGAGCTTTCAAGAATGTATCATTACGATACAGGAATCGGTTATGACTACCCCGGCGGACTTGACAAGCGATTCGACATGTACCTGTGGGCAACTCAGGGATTCCCGGATATAGGCGGCTGCGGCGGTGACTGGGGACAAAGATTATCCGATGATGCTTATCTGAATATGCTGGATGGAACAAATATCCATGTTTTTGAACACGAACTTGGTCATGGATTCGGTATAACTGATTTCTACGGTGAAGAAGGTGCAATTGACGGATTCCCGCCAGGAGGTTTCCCGGAGCCTACCATTATGATGGCTGGAAATTCTACTGAAATAACCAATTATGACGGATGGCAGCTCAGATATATATGGAGTAAAATAAAAGACCAGACTGATGATAACGGAAATAAACGATTCAACTAAAAAAAGACGGCTTAAAGCCGTCTTTTTTTAGTCTACAGGTGAAAACATATCTTTTCCTACTCCGCATACAGGACAAACCCAATCATCCGGAATATCTTCAAAAGCTGTTCCCGGAGCAATTCCGCCGTCGGGATCACCAACCTCAGGGTCATAAACGTATCCGCATGGATCACACTGATATTTCTGCATAATTTAAAGCTCCTTTCTAATTAAGCTATTCATATTATAATCCTTCATAACAGTAAAGTCAACCATAAGTTTTTGTTAATTACTTTTTGAAAATAAAGCAATTTTTTATTTCATCTTAACTCAAATTTCCGCTAATTTTCATATAAAGGGCATATAATATATATGGAAGTCAAGTTACAACGGGAAAAGGAGAAAGTCTATGGAAACAAAAGATCATCTGGCACTTGCAAAATTAATAATATCAAAAAACAAATTTATCGACAAAAGCTATAAAAAAGCAGCCTTTGAAACAGGGTGTATTTCTCCGGATATAAACCTTTTAACATATGCTAAAGGACATACCTACAGCGGTACGATAGATTATGTTAAAAAAACTGTTTCAGGATTATCCGAAAAACTTCATACTGCCTCTGACTTTTTTGAACTGGGAAGAGCAGTGCATTTTATAGGCGATTATTTCACATTTCCGCATTCTCCGAATTTTAAAGGTACATTGAAAGAACATGTTGAATATGAAGCGGTTCTTCATAAATATATTTCAGAAAACTCCGGAGGGAATTTTCCTGATAAAAGCCTTATGAAATTCAGAAATAAAAAAACAGTTGAACTGATTGATTCGGCTCATGAAAAATATCTCAGCCTAAAAAATTCTGTAAAAACAGACTGGGCATTTATCCGCTTTGTGTGCAGTGAGGTTACTTTTGCCCTGACATGCAAAAATACTGTTCCTGTTACAAGAAAAACTGCTGTCAGACCAGTATACGGCTCAATTTAACTCTTGATTTTTTTCGGAATTTATGCTATAATAAAGTGTAATAAAATTTAATAATATGCATAAACGACACAAGTAGTGCTTTGCACGTAAATCTGATTACGGAAGCTATGCTTTCTTTGATTTGCGGCATTGTATTTACTTGTGTTATTTTTTGCAGAAATGAAAAAGGAGAGTGCATTTTTATGCCGAAAAATCAGTTTCAGAGAATGGTCTTTGCATTCATGACGGTGGTTGTAACCGTACATGCATTTGTTTTCTACAATTTGTATGTGGTAAATGGAAGCGTACTTAAGGAAGTCAACAATGTCGGAAGTGTAATTTCCGCTATAAATCATCAGGGCGGAGTTTATATGTTCGGAAGATTTATGCCAATATGGGCAGTAATTCTGGTGGAATTCTGTCTGGCTTACGGACTTGAAATTGTTATGGGAAGTCCATGCTCCTTCCGGCTGGCATCAAAGGTTTTTGATCCCCGCAATACAAATCCGGTAATTTTTGAAACATCAATAATCTGTGCGACAGTGGGACTTATGTGTCCGGCAATGAGTCTTTTGGCAGCTGTTATGTATTATCCATACTATGAGGGATTTAATTTCTTTACCCTAATTGCAAACTGGCTGAAACTTGTATGTTTTAATTTCCCGTTTGCTTTTTTCTCTCAGCTTTTCTTTATTCAGCCGCTTATCCGTACCCTTTTTAAGTTACTTTTCCGCAAAAGTATAAAAGCCGAATCCAAAACCCCGCAATTATTGTCTTGACATATGGGAATAATTGAGTTATAATAAATCCATATACAATGGGATTGCCAGAGATACTGCTTATGTATCCTGCATTATAAACTAAGGAGGTTAGTCAAATGGGTATATTTCATCGTTTAAGTGATTTGCTTAAATCAAATGTAAATGATCTTATTGACAAGGCAGAAGATCCTGAAAAAATGGTAAAACAGATTATCGTTGATATGCAAAAAGAGCTTAATAACTCAACTCAGGCTCTGGGAAAGGCTGTTGCAAGCGAAAGAACTGCTAAAAAGCAGTACGATCAGGCTGCTGCAAAGTCTGCCGACTGGGAGGCTAAGGCAAAAGCTGCTCTGAGTGCAGGCGATGAGGAACTTGCCAAAAAGGCACTTGCAAATAAAGTCAAGGCTGATAAGGACACTGCTCAGTATAAGGAAATGTATGAAACCATTTCTCAGCAGACAGAATCTATCAGAACTCAGGTTGAGGTATTGAAGTCAAAGCTTGAGGAGGCTAAAAGCCGTCAGGCAATGCTTATTGCACGTTCCCAGATGGCTGATACTCAGAAGTCTCTTGCACAGTCAACAGGCGGTTTTGACGCAAGCAGTGCGTCTGCGAAATTCGACAGAATGGAAGAAAAAGTCATTCAGAAGGAAGCTCAGGCTCAGGCATTTGCTGATATAGCAGCCGATGAAGGCAGCTCTGATGCAGAAGCATTTGAAAAACTTGAAAATGCATCAAAGGTTGATTCCGAGCTTGAAAGACTCAAAGCTGAAATGGGACTTTAATTGTTGAAAAGAGGCGTTCAAAATGGAAGAGAAAAAAAGAAAAAGAAACTCAATTGCCGTGTTGATTCCTGTTCTGCTGGCACTTATATGCGGTATTACATCCGTTGCATATATTGTTTTCAGAATGATAAGCAATAAGGACTATGAAGAAAAATGGAAAGATTACGATGAATGCGGAATCTGATAAAAGCTAAAAAATTAAGCCGGTCTTTCGACCGGCTTTTTTATATTACTTTTCAGCAATAACTTCAACTTCAACTAAAACATCCTTAGGAAGTTCCTTTACGGCAACACAGCTTCTTGCCGGCTTGGAAGTAAAATACTTTCCGTAAACTTCATTGAATGCACCAAAATCAGACATATTCTTTAAGAAGCATGTTGTTTTAACTGCCTTGTCAAAGGATGTGCCTGCTTCAGTCAGAACAGCTTCAAGATTTTTCATGACCTGTTCAGCCTGACCTGCAATACTTGTTGCTTCAACTGCTCCGGTTGCCGGATTGATTCCGATCTGACCAGATGTGAATACCATATTTCCGGAAACAATTGCCTGTGAATAAGGACCTAAAGCCTCCGGAGCTTTTGATGTGTAAATTTTTTCTGCCATGATAAAGACCTCCGTTTTTATGGACAGCGTCTTATAACCGCTGTCCTGATAAAAATTATATTTGTGACTCTTTTCCGGAATATTTCCCGAAAAATGTTACTCAACTATTTTAAAGCCTGCATCTGTCAGTGCTTTGCGGATAGATGTAATATGATCGAAATTTCTTGTTTCCAGAAGAATTCTTAAATAGCATCCGTTAATGTCTGAATTTTCACTTGCTCTTTCGTGGTGTATTGCAATAACATTTCCGCCCAGATCTGCAATAATTCTTGAAACATCACGAAGCTGACCCGGCTTGTCAATAAGCTCAAGATTGATAGAATCAGAACGTCCGGATTTTAAAAGACCTCTTTTTATAACTCTTGAAAGAATTGTTACATCAATATTTCCGCCTGACACAAGGCAGATTACCTTTTTGCCCTTGACCGGAACTTTATTGAACATTGCCGCTGCGACTGAAACAGCTCCTGCACCCTCTGAGATCAGCTTGTGCTGTTCGATAAGGGCGAGTATTGCTGATGAAATTTCATCATCGGTTACTGTTACGATTTCATCAACATATTTCTGGCAG
>NZ_JBJFHN010000011.1:0-22661 GCF_051893655.1 Porcipelethomonas sp.
CTTAGGGATAATTATTTCAGGAGAATTTTTATATTCTTTGGGATTCGGATAATTATAATAAAGCTTTTTACAGGTTTTCTTGTTCAGACTGACCAATGCTTCAGCGACCTTTACAGCAGCCGTCACACCGTCAAATACTGGAACACCGAGTTTTTTCTGAAGATCATCGGCAAATTCCACCATCCCGGCACAGCCTAAGCATATTGCTTCTGCTTTATCTTCATTTATCGCTCTTAAACTCATTTCATAAAGCTCTTTAGCACCTTTTTCAGGATTGCTTTCAAATTCCAGTACTTCCATGTCCGTACATCTGATTGAAGCACATCTTCCTTCAAGTCCGTATCTGTGCACGACCTCATCCATAACCATTTTCCATCTCGGAAGAATTGTTACAACTGAAAACTGATAAGCTACAAAAGTTGCAAGGTGCATTGAAGCTTCTGCAATTCCCACTACAGGCTTGTCGGTTACCTCTCTTGCCGGATTTATTCCGGGATCTCCATAGCAGGCTGTTATATATGCATCATATCCGCCCTCAAGAGTTTCACCTTTATGAACCTCCTCAACAACACCGGCAGCGGCAAAAACTTCATCATGCCAGCATTCTATGCTTACAGGACCCTTGTCCGGGCTTACTGCTTTAATTTCGGTACCGGGTGACGCTGCTGAAAGCGCCGCCTTTAAAATACCGTTTGTCATAGCCTGAGTAGTATTAGGATTTATTATTTTTATCTTCACATTTCTTCTCCATACTTCACAGCAAAATTATTACTTCTGATATGCAAGACCATAAGGTTTGCTGGTAACAAATTTACCTGTTCCCTCTTTTCCTACATACTGACTGTCTTCAACAACCAGCTCGCCTCTGAGGTAAACCTTGCTTGGATGACCTTTTACTACTCTGCCTTCAAATGGTTCGTAGTCTGTCTTGTGATGGCTTGTTGCCATTGAAATTACTGATTCACTGTCCGGATCGTAAATCAGAACGTCTGCATCTGATCCAGGTGCAAGAGTACCCTTCTGAGGATAAATACCATTAATCTTTGCAGGGTTTGTACAGCAAAGCTCAACAAACTGCTGCTTTGAAATTTTACCTGTTTCAACACCGTATGTCCATACCATCTGCATTCTGTTTTCAACACCTGCACAGCCGTTAGGAATCTTTCTGAAGTCACCAAGACCTCTCTTCTTATGCTCTTCAAAGTTGAATGCACAATGGTCAGAAGAAATAGCATTCAGCCAGCCTTTCTTAACAGCTTCCCACATTGCATCCAGATGCTCCTGTGAACGAAGAGCAGGTGAGCAAACGTATTTAGCACCTTCAAATTCACCGTTTTCAGGAGAAGTTGATTTTAACACATCTGTTGTTACAGTCAGATAATGTGTACATGTTTCACCGAATATCTTGACACCCTTTGAATATGCATCACGGATAACTTCCATAGCACCTTTTGCTGTAACATGTACTATATAAATAGGAGCATCTGCAAGCTCTGCTAAATATGCAGCTCTTCTTACAGCTTCCTCTTCAACAATAGGAGGTCTTGAAACAGCATGTCCATAAGGGCCTGTAATACCTGCGTCCATTGTCTGCTGCTGAAGTGTTGCAATCATTTCCGCATTTTCAGCATGAACCATAATTGTAACGCCAGCTTCCTTTGCAGCCTGCAAAGCTCTTAAAACTGAACCGTCTTCCATGTGATAAGCCTGACCCTTATAAGCCATAAACAGCTTTACTGAGGTAATACCATATTCAGGAAGATGCTTGATTTCATCAAACAGCTCATCTGTCGGATCATATACAACTGTATGGAAAGCATAGTCGCAGCAAGCCTGATCACCAATTTCATCTCTCACATAATTATCAACTGATGTTTTAAGGCTTTTACCGATTTCCTGATTTACGAAATCAACTACAGTTGTTGTACCGCCGCAAACTGCTGCTGAGGAGCTTTCCCAGCCAACGCATCTTGAATCGTCCATCTTGAAAAGAAAATGTGTGTGCTGGTCAACGCCGCCCGGCATAACATACTTGCCTGTTGCATCAACAACTTCATCAGCTGCAACGTCAAGATTCTTACCAACCAGTTCGATCTTTCCGTCCTTCATGAATACGTCTCCAACAAATTCATCGCTGGCGGTTACAATTGTACCGTTTTTAATAAGTGTGCTTTTCATAATAATCTTATCCTTTCTGTACTTTTAAAGCGTTAATAACGCCTTAATTTATTCTTCAGTAAGCTTTAATATTGTATTAAGCAAAAGGTCTGCTCCTGCTTTAATATCCTCAAAACTGGTTTTTTCTTCCGGAACATGGCTTCTGCCATCGATACTAGGGACAAAAATCATTCCTACATCAGTAATTTCAGCCATATAATTTGAATCATGAACTGCTCCGCTTGGCATGAAAATATAATCAAGACCAAGTTTTTCAGCTTCATCTTTCATAATATTTTTCATATAATCCTTGATTTCAATTGCATTTGAGGTCGCACCGCATTCACATGTTACCTCGCAGCCATTGT
The DNA here is from genome assembly GCF_051893655.1 of Porcipelethomonas sp. Taxonomy (NCBI): domain Bacteria; kingdom Bacillati; phylum Bacillota; class Clostridia; order Eubacteriales; family Oscillospiraceae; genus Porcipelethomonas; species Porcipelethomonas sp. The sequence goes on from NZ_JBJFHN010000011.1 coordinate 2,526, forward strand.
TTTTTGCTGCTTTTTCAGCTTCCTTTTTAAGTCTGATTGCAATATCATCCATTGATTTATTTGAAATATCACGAATATCAACTGTAAATGAAACTTCTGCCGGAATAGCGTTGGGAATATTAGGCTTTGCTTCAATGAATCCTACTGTAGCAACTGCCGTTTTTGTTGTTTCCTTTGCCATATCCTTTATTTTGGAAATGCATTCAGAAGCAGCGCACATAGGATCCTGTCTCAAATGCATCGGTGTTGCTCCCGCATGATTCTGCTTGCCTTTAAAGGTAACTCTGTACCACTGACAGCCGGCAATACCCTCAATAATTCCTATTGTATGGTGTTCCAGATCAAGTCTTACACTCTGTTCAATGTGCAGTTCAAGGCTTGCCTTTATTTTCCCTTTTTCAATCACGTCCTCAGGAATTTTATCCGGATTGAAACCTGCTTTTTTAATAGTATCATAAGCCGTTTCACCGTCTAATGTTTTCATTTTTTTAAGATCTTCAATTCCAAGCTTTCCTGTGAGAATTTTGCTTCCCATTACAGGCACCTGAAAATTCGAACCCTCTTCTTCCGCATAGAACACAACCTCATAGGGTCTTTTGGGAACGAAATTATTTTCTTTCATTACCCTTGCACATTCCAGTGCGCCAACACTTCCGACAATGCCGTCAAACATTCCGCCGCTTTTGACAGAGTCAATATGCGATCCGGAAACAACCGGTTCAAGCTCCGGCTGCAAGCCCTCATATCTTGCGAAAATATTGCCTACAGCGTCCACTCTTACCTTCAGTCCGATACTCTCACAAATATCCAGAAGATATTTTCTTGCCTTGAGATCATCACGGCTGTAGGAAAATCGTGAAATACCAGGTCCCTCAGAATTGAATCTGGACATATCCGTAATAGTTTCCTTTATTCTGGAAAAATTGGTTTCCATTTATTGTAATCCTCCCTTGAATATAATCAGCTATTTGAGGCGACTGTTTCCGGACTCTCTTTCTTATCAGTTCCCGAATCATCAGAATCAAGAGCTGCCATTTTCTTTGCCTTGTCAGCCTTGACATTTTTCTGCTTGATAATTGCAGAAATTGCAACAGCCAGTACAAGAGCAGCACCATAGAAGATGTTCTGGATATATGTTGAAAATCCGAGAAGTGAAAGTCCTCTGATACCAGTTTCCAGGAAATATACTGAAATAAATGCACCAATAGGATTGAAACGTCCTGGTTTAATAAATGTAGTACCCAGGAAAACAGCTGCAAATGCCGGCATAAGGAAGTCATTACATGAACCTGATTTAGCACTTCCTGTTACACCTGAATACATAACACCTGCAAATGCTGAAAGAGTTGATGATGCGATGAGACATCCCCATCTGATTTTATCAACCTTAACACCGGAAAGTCTTGCAACATCTTTGCCGTGACCAATAAACAAAATCTTTTTACCGATAGAGGTATGTTCAAAAATATACCATAAAACAAGCATAAGAATAAGGCAATAGAAGAAAATATACTGAATATTGAAAATCTTTCCTATACATACTTTCTGAAGTGATTCAAGTTCAGTACCTGAAAGAGTTTTGTTGGAAATCCAGAGTGTTATACCTGCTAAAAATGTACCGACACCCATTGTAACAATAAACGGATCAATTCCGATTTTGACAACGAAAATACCGTTTACAAAACCGATTACAACACCGACTGCAATTGACAGCAGAGCTGCCAGCCACACATTTACACCTTTTTCCACCGCCAGATATACGGTAATCATATTTGCAAGAGTCATTGTATACGCCGCTGACATATCATAATCTCCTGCCGTCAGCGGAATCATAACCGCAAGTGCGAGAATGGCAACTACCGAACGTGTGCCTGTAATAAGTGAAAGTGTATTCCAGTTAAAGAAGAGATCTCCGCTTGTAATTGCAAAAACAGCAATTACTATAACCCATGCAATGATAACGGAATATTTCTGAATGAAGCCGCTTACTCCGCCGCCTCTGGTATTTCTTATTGCGCTTCTGTTATCAGCCAATTTAATTACCTACTTTCATTATAAATTTAGTTGCTGTTATAACACAGCTGAGTAATTCTTTCCTTAGTGATTTCAGAACCTACAAGAGTTTTAATAATTTTTCCTCTTACAAAAATTATTACTCTGTCACAAATCTGAACAAGCTGATCATAATCTGAACTTGCACAGACTACTGCTGTTCCATGTTTTACAGCCTTGTCAATATGCTGATATATCTGCTGTCTTGCACCTACGTCAACACCCTGAGTAGGTTCGTGAAGTATCAGCAAATCCGGTCTTTCCTGAAGCCATTTTGCAAGAAGGACTTTCTGCTGATTTCCACCTGACAGATTTCCGAAATTCAGCTTGACATCATTAGGATAAACTGCATACTGCTCATTTAAATCCTCTGCTTTTTTTCTCATTTCCCTGCTTTGCAGTCTCCACGGATGATATTTCTTATGAACCTGCATCATAACATTTTCTTCAATAAGCAGATCCATAATACCTCCCTTATGAGGACGGTCGGCAGGAATAAGTGCAATATTATCAGAAACTGCTTTTTTCATATTATAATCTGCAAGATCAATTTCCTTATTATGGATTTCCATGGTTCCGCCCTTAAATTCATTCGCACCGAAAAGAACATACGGTATTTCTCCGAATCCGGAACCTACCAGACCAGTTACTCCCACAATCTCTCCCGGATTAACTGAAAAACTTACATCACGAATGGTTTCGCCTTTAATGTGATTGAATTTAACTGCGTCGGGATGTATCTCATAGTGATAATCAGTATTTTCTTTAACGTAGGAAGAAAGCTTCTTTCCAAGGATCATTTCAATTACACCGTCTTTAGTGGTTTCAGCTGTAATTGCTTCACCGCTGTTTACACCGTCTCTTAAAACTGTAATAATATCTGTGATCTCCATAACCTCATCAAGATCATGAGAAACAAACAAAACTCCAAGTCCCTCAGACGCTATCTCTCTTACAAGCTTAAACAGGGTATCAACCTCAGTTTTGGTAAGAAATACAGTAGGCTCGTCAAGTACAAGCAAGCCTCTTCCGTCACTTCTTCCCTTGATACTTTCAACAGCACGTACTATTGAAATCATCGCTTTGTCAACCTGGTTTAATGATTCAATATTAGCATCCAGATTAACCTTGATATTATATCTATTCAGTATTTCTTCTGCGGCAGCACGTTCCTTTTTCCAGTGAATTTTAGCCCCGCTTGAAAAAATCTGTACATTTCGCAAATTTTCGAGTACACTCAGTGAAGGCACAAGACCTAAATCCTGATGTACAAAACTCAAACCGTATTTTGTGAGCATGTCCGGATCAATAGGAAGCTTAACGCTGTTTCCGTTTATGTAAAGCTCGCTGCCCTTATCCGGGTGATTAAATCCTGACAGTACTTTAATCAAAGTTGATTTTCCGCAGCCGTTCTGGCCTAAAAGTCCATGAATTTCTCCCGGCATAATTGCTAAATCCACACCGTCAAGAGCTTTGTTAAGACCGAATGTCATAGAAACGTTTTTAAGAAAAACTGTTGCATTTTTCTTTTTATATTCATCATCAATATTTTTATAATCAACCTTAGTCATAAATTCACATCCCTTCGCAAGACAAATAAAATCATATTTTATATAGAGCAGATATTTCTATCTGCTCTATACTATTATAATATACTATTATGACAGACCCCAGATCTTTTCGTAAGCTTCCTTAGCTGATTCGCCATAACCTATACCATATTCACATTTGCCGTCAGCATTAAGAGCTTCGTCAACGTTTTCGCTTGTCCATACACGGAATAATGTAGGCTCTTCAACCTGTTTCATATCAAGAGCTGTTCTCATTTCATAGTCAACAGTTGCATAGGCAATTGTAAGAAGGTCTTCACCAATGAGCATTTCGATATCGCCTGTCTTTACATAGTCAACAGCAAACGGAGTACCGTTATAAGCTACGATCTTAGCAGAAGAACCAGTAGACTTTACAGCTGGTACAATGTACTGTGTAGCTGAGTCATAGATTGAAATGATGTAATCTGTATCCGGATGAGCTGACAGATAATTTTCTGTTTCACTCTGGCACTTTGAACCCCAGTCAACAATTGCAACGTTTACAAAATCAACTGTTGCATCAGGTGCATATTTTGCAAATTCATCTTTAATACCATTTTCCATTGATGCTGTAGAAGTAATTTCTTCAGAAACTACAACCAGAACATTACAATCTGTACCGGCATTAACAATTGCCCAGTCTGCCAGAAGTCCGGCAACATCATAATAACCAGCACCCATATTTCCTGAAACCGGTGAAACTTCCTGTTCATAACCTGTAAGGTGTGAAGTTACGACCTTAACGCCGTTATCCATACATTCCTGAATCTGTGCACCCAGTGTTTCAGGTGTAGGACCTGCCTGAAGGTCTACAAGTGAATAACCTTTTTGTGCAGCACTGTTAAGTCCGGCGATATGTTCTTCGGCAGCTCCCTGGTTTTCAAGTAAATCACATGTAAAGCCAACCTTTCCGGCAACCTCACAAATCTCTTCGCATATTGTCTGGTTAAACGGGTTTGAACTTGTTCCCGGAATTGTCATCCATTTCTTGCCTGCCATAGCAGCTTTAGCATCAAATGATTCTCCTTCAAAGGAATCCATATCAAATTCCGGTACACCCTTATACTTATCAATTTTAGCCTGAAGCTCTGATACATCTCCTGATGCGGAAGCTTCTCCTGCTTCAGATGAACTTGATGAACCTGCTGTACTTGATGAATCCGATGATGAATCGCAGCCTGTAAATACTGCACCTACCATAAGTGTTGCTAAAACAGCAGATAAGATTTTCTTTTTCATAACCATTACTCCTTTTCCATAAATACTTATTCAACCCTGATAAACTGAAACGGTGCCAAAATTTTCAGTTAAGAAAATTTCGGCACCGTTGCCAATATTCAGTGTTATTAAAGCGTCAAAATAAATTTAATTAAGAAACAAACTATTAAACTTTATTTTTTTATGTTTCATTGTTCAAATTTATTTTATGTATATATGATACTCGCATAGCGCAATAAAGTCAAGAAAATTTTTGAAAAATAGAAATAATTTTGTTTTTTGCTGTTTTTGCCGAAAAAAATTCACTGTTTTCGACATTTTACTAATTTATTTTCTGTTTAACATATTTAAATTAGTCATTTTAAAACTGTTTTATACCTTGATTTTTAAAGTCGGGGTTGCAATAAAAAAATAAAAGTGATATACTTTAACCGCAAAAATTAATTTTCAGGACAACACGTCCTTAAGAGAAAGGAACTGATCTTTATGTTATTCTGTGCAAACTGCAAAATCCACTCATGCAGCGGAAACGGCAAAACTCCTCCAGGAAAATGTCCTACCGAATCCGGTAACTTTGACCAAATCAAAAACATTTACCGTAATGAGGAGAATATGAAAATTGCCCGTGTGTCCGGATACCTCTCAACGGACTACACAAACACACGAATTGAAGAAACTATGAAATTTGCAAAGGGATGCGGCTACAAAAAAATCGGACTTGCTTTCTGTATAGCTCTGGAAAAAGAAGCAGCTGTTATAGATAAAATTTTCCGGTATAACGGTTTTGAAACTGAATCTGTAATATGCAAAATCGGAAAAATTGAGAAAAAGGAGCTTCTGGATATTGAAAATGGAAATGCACCAATCATGTGCAATCCCATAGGTCAGGCTGAATATCTCAATGATGCCGGAACTGATCTGAATGTGGTTATAGGATTATGCGTAGGTCATGACACTTTATTTTTCAAATATTCCAACGCACCTGTATCTGTTCTTGCTGTCAAGGACAGAGTTTTGGCTCACAATCCTTTAGGCGGTGTATATATGTGTGATAATTTTATGAAAAACAGATTTTTTCCGCCTAAGGAAAATGAATAATTTATATAATTTAATAAACATCACAAGGGCATGCATTACTGCATGCCCTTTATATGAAAAAGAGTAAAGGAAATTTCGTCATAATTACTTAATGTACTTTCTCGGAACTCTTTTACTTATATTGCATACAAACTCATAGTTAAATGAACCTGCAAGTGCTGAAATTTCTTCAACAGAAATAAATGCATTTCCCTGACGCCCGAACAATACTACTTCATCCCCTGTTCTGACATCATCTATATCTGTAACATCAATCATAAACTGATCCATGCATACTCTACCGGCAATTGGTGCTTTTATACCATGTATAAGCACATATCCTTTGTTTGCAAGAGCATAGGGATATCCATCAGCATATCCTACAGGACATGTTGCAATGCATGTTTCTTCCATAGTCACAAATGTACTGCCATATCCGATGCCTGTTCCAGCGGAAACAGTTTTGACATGAGATACATGAGTTTTAAGCTCCATAGCCGGTTTTATGGCAAGCATGTTTTTGTCCACCTCACCGCTGGGATACAGACCGTATGTTATAATTCCGCTTCTTACCATTTCAAAATTACATTTCATTTCCATGATTGCCGCACTGTTTGAAACATGCCGTACAGGTATTTTTATTCCCTGTCGGCATAAGTTATTATAAAAATCATTAAATCTTTCCAGCTGTTTTACGGCAAAGGATTTGTCAAGACAGTCCGCACTGGCAAAATGGGTAAAAATACCCTCAATTTCAATATTCGGCAGACTGATTATCTTTTTTATTTCATCTGCACTTTTTTCACCCGGAATAAATCCTATTCTGCTCATACCAGTGTCAACAGCAATATGTACAACTGCTCTTTTGCCATATTTTCCGGCACACTTATCAAGCTTCACTGCGTCTTCAAATGTAAAAACAGAAGGTGTAAGATCATATTTCAGTATATCGGGATATACCTCCGGAGAAGTATATCCAAGAAGAAGTATCTGTTTTGTGATCCCCACATTTCTCAGCTGTATACCCTCTTCATATATTGCAACGCCATAAGCGTCTGTAATATCGTCTATATACTTTGCAATTTCAGCCGCACCATGACCATAACCGTCTGCCTTTATAATTGTCATAAGCTTTGTACTGGTATTTATTCTATATTTTACATGCTCAAGATTTTCATGAATATTCTTTAAATTCACCTCTGCCTGAACTCTGTAATATTTGTTTTCCAATTAAACACACTTCCCCGGCTAAAACGCTTTCAATTCAATATTATTTTCCTCAAATGCATGGCACAGCTGCTGCGTAAATAACAGTGCCTTTTCACTGTCTCCGTGTACACATACTGAATCTGCTTTTATAAAAATATCTTTTCCCGTTACAGTCCGTACCTTATTCTCCGTAATCATTCTCATAACACGCTTTACAGCTGTATCACTGTCTGTAATCATACTGCCCGGTCTGCTTCTGGGAACAAGTGTTCCGTCCTCTTCATAAGCTCTGTCCGCAAACACCTCACAAGCGTATCTTATACCCAGTTTTTCAGCCGCAGATGTCATTTGACTTCCAAAAGGTGCCAGAAGCTTAAGCTCAGAATCAAATTCTTCTATAGCCTGAACAACCGCTTCTGCTATGTCCTTATCTTTAACTGCCATATTATATAAAGCACCATGAGGCTTTACATGACACAGTTTAGTGTTATGCACACGACAGAAAGCCTCCAGTGCCCCCAGCTGATAAACTATCATATCCCTTATTTCAGATGGACTGATATTCATATTTCTTCTTCCAAAGCCCTGCAGATCCGGAAAACCCGGATGTGCTCCTATATGCACTCCGGCATCAGAAGCCAGCTTCACAGTTTTATTCATAACAGACGGATCAGAAGCATGAAATCCGCATGCTATATTTGCAGAAGTTATATTTTTTATAACCTCTGAATCATTGCCTATTTTATACATTCCGAAGCTTTCACCCAGATCGCAGTTTAAATCTATGGTTTTCATGTATTTTTATCCTTTCAGATCAGTATTTTTAATATCTGTAATAAACATATGTCCCGGTGCATGGGTAATAACAAAATCCGGTTTTGAATTCATTATTACAGACTGGGGAGTAACTCCGCATGCCCAGAACACTGGTATCTCTCCGGGATTTATAGTTACACTGTCTCCAAAATCCGGCTTTGAAATATCATTAATGCCTATCAGCGACGGATCGCCGATGTGTACTGGTGTTCCGTGTACTGACGGTACCTGTTCCGTAACAGTAACGGCTTTTACAACCTGATTATATGGTATGGGACGCATGCTTACAACCATTTTTCCGCTGAATTTTCCCGCAGGCATGCAGTCAATATCAGTTTTATACATGGGAACATTTTTTCCTTCTTCAATATGTCTTACGGGTATTCCGGATTCAAGCATCATAGATTCAAATGAAAAGCTGCAGCCTATCAGAAAAGATACAAAATCATCTCTCCAGAAATTTTCGATATTGCTGTATTCTCCTGTAAGCTCCCCTTTTTCAAATATACGATACCTTGGAATATCCCTGGCAATATCTGCATTTTCTACTGTAAATTTCGTAAGCCTGCTGCCCATATCGGTCACTTCAAGAATCGGACATGATTTAGGATTCCTCTGAGCAAAAAGCAGAAAATCAAATGCATCACTTTTTGGCAGAATAACAAGATTTGCCTGAGCATAACCGCTGCACATTCCGGAGGTCTGCCATGTTATTTTTTCCTCAGCAATAAGCTTTCTGACTTCAGCAGGCGTCTTATCCGCATAAATCAAGTTATCATGCATTATTTTCACATCCTTCCGTATTTTCTGAACATTTTATTAAGTTCTTTCTCACGCCTGATATACATTTTCTGAGCTTCTTTAATTGTTATTTTTTCAAATTTTATTTTTTCTCCGGGTTTATGCTGAACAAATTTCGGTATATCTGCAGTTGCCACTGCTCCTATTTTGGCGTATCCTCCGATAGTCTGCCTGTCAGCAAGCATAACTATAGGCTGACCGTCAGAGCTTATCTGAATACTTCCGAAAGCGATACCATCAGATATTATATCCATTCCATTCTTACTTTCAATTGCAGTACCCTGAAGACGGCATCCCATACGGTCATAATTTCCCGATACAGTGTATTCCTCTGAAAAGAATGTATCAATTCCCTTTTGAGTAAACATATCACACTGTGCACCTGATACTACATGAACAATATCTCCATAAACATCCTCAGGTTCTATAGATATTCCTTCAGTACAGCTTAAAAAACCAGTATTTATAACATCTCCCGTCATAAGCTTTCTTCCGTTAAAGCCACCGATACCGCATTTCATATTTGTTGACCTGCTCCCCATAACAACCGGGACATCAATACCGCCGCTGAAAGAAATATAGCCATGACAGCCTTTCTGTGCATACCCCATTGTAAGTACATCACCGGATTCTGCCTTGTAAACAGTATAAAGACTGCATTCACGACCGTTAAGACAAGCTTGCATATCAGCTCCGCCAAGTGCGAAAAAAGCCGTATTTTCAAACTCAAAATCTCCGCCCATCATGGTCATTTCAATAACCGCTTCATTACGGCTGTTTCCCAGAATGCAGTTTATGCAGGCAGCGCTGTAATAATCCAGAACGCCGGACTGCGAAACTCCTTTGTCTGCAAATCCGAATCTGCCGCAATCCTGAACAGTCATCATAGGTCCTGCTCTTAATATTTTAACTGCCATAATAATCACCGCATTTATATTGATATATTCCCGATTCAACCTGTTTTTTTATTTCCAGGTATTCCTGTTCTGTTACCGGTATAAATTTAAGATAATCTCCGGCTGAATATAAAATCGGATGAGGACGTTCAGGAGCATAGACATCGAGAGGAGTTGTGCCTATAAGTCTCCAGCCGCCGGGAGATTTCATGGGATAAATACCGGTCTGTTCGCCGCCTATTCCCACACTTCCGGCAGGAATAACAGTTCTCGGAGAGGAAAGTCTGGGGGCGGCAATTGTTTTGTCAAGTCCGCCCAGATATGCAAAACCCGGAAGAAATCCCAGCATATAAATTCTGTAGCATACGCTGCTGTGGCGTTTTATAAGTTCATCGGACGATATTCCAAGAAGTTTAGCAGTATCTTCCAGATCTTCGCCGTATGCTCCGCCATAGCAGACAGGAATTTCCCACAGTTTCTTTTTTTCACTTCCGGCTACAGATAATTTACGGCATAAGGATTTTATTTTTCGTTTCAGCTTTTTGAAAGAAATCAAAACCGGATTATAGCTTATCATAAGAGAGCAGTATGCCGGACAAATCCCGGTAACTCCTTTTAAAGGCTTCTCCCTGAGTGCTTTTGCAAGAGCATTTACCATGTTGTTTGTTTCTTCGTTTATTTCACTGCCGAATACTACTGTCATAGCCGTATCAGAAGTAATCAGAAATTTAATATCATCCATTTTCATCACCATATTAATTATGACTTAAAAAACCCCAGTTTGTCAACCCTTGAATACCAGTTATCTCCCGTATTTTCATACTGAATGGTACTTTTAACCATATCTCTCATAAGACTCAGTATATGAACATTTGTTTCACAGTCTACCCCGTCCACTGCCGGAACAACCCATCCTGTCATATCAATCATTCCGCTTCTTGAAGCCGTAATTATCGCTTCACGCTGAAGATTCTCATCCTGTAAAATATCAATATCCTTTTTTATATATGCAAGTGCTGCAATCATTCCTGCACAGCCCCAGTCCGATACAGCAGCTGTTATAATATTGTCAGCACTCACATCGGAAACTATACCTCCTCCGCAGCCGCAGGAGCATGTACCATCCGCAGCATAGGGTATGTATTTCTGAATATGTTCCTTTATTGTCCCCATTCCTATCTCATTTCCCAGATCGCATATTGCAATATTCAGAATGCCTTCTTCTTTCAGTCTGCAAAAAAGTATGTCTGCCTTGGCTTCAAGCTTTGTAACGTCAAGTCCGGTGGCATTATGATATACTCCGCATTTATTAGGTCCGGGAGCTTCAATGCTGACCACGGCGTCAGGAGTATATTTTCCGCATAAATCGTCTGTCAGCTTTTTTGCTTCGTCAATATCCTTAGGAAATACTATAACTCCCATTGAAATTGTATAATTGAAAAGATCATCAATATTTTCAAAAAGATGAAGTCCCATAACAGCCGAAAGGCTTTTTACTGCCGGAATATTATCCTCCGGACATATTATTACAGGACGTGCATTAAATCCTTTTACAAGTGCTCTTGCAAGAAGCATAGAACTTACAATTCCGTCCATTTCAGCCTTTTTATGTGTGGGCAGTACAAATCCGGTCAGAATGTAAACAAGACTTCCGTCCTTTACAGCTGCTGCAAGCTTTTCTGCTGCATTCATTGTAAGAGGATATTTTGTATATTCTCTCGCACCCTTGTAAAGAATATTGCATACCCCATAGCCTCTGGGATCTATATTGGAAAGCTTATCAAGACTGTTCCCCAGATTAATTCTTGAAATTTCTTCCCTTTTCATGGTGATTTCCTCCTTAGTCTGTTTCCTTCATAAACTTTTCAAGATACGCATCCTGAAGCTTTTGAAGTATTTCAGGAGCTTTTCCTCCTACTGGCTTGCCGTCAACCTCAATTGCCTGAAGACAAAGCTGTCCTGAGCTTGTAACAACAACCTCATCTGCATTCATAAGATCATCAAGTGTGTAAGGCTGTTCCAGAACAGGAATACCAAATTCACGGCAAAACTGTAAAATATGTTTTCTTGAAATTCCCGGCAGAATAAGATTATCTGTAGGTGCAGTTATAAATTTACCGTCCCTGATAATCGAAACATTGCTGTGTGCACATTCTGTCACACGGCCGTTTCTGTGGAAAATACATTCATCACAGCCTGCTTCTTTTGTTGCCTGAGCCGCCATGACACTTGGTATAAGATTCAGCGTCTTTATATTGCACATTAAAAATCTGACATCCTCCATTGTGATAAGTCTTACCTTTTTATGGATATCCACAATTTTTCTGGGTTCAATTGTGATCCAGAGACTAGCCTTGTCTTCACTGTCCGGAAAGGCATGATTTCTCAGTCCCTTGTTTCCCCTTGTAACCTGCCAGTAAACAAACTGTTCACCGTCATCAACCTTGTTTACCATTTCCTCAAGAGCAGCTTTAAGTTCTTCCCTTTTCACAGGAATTTCAATTTTCAAAAACTTTGCACTGTTATAAAATCTGTCCAGATGATCTTCAATCGCAAAAATTTTATGATTTCTGGCATACGTGGCATCATACACACCGTCACCGAAAAAGCATACTCTGTCAGTCATAGGAATCATCATTTCTTCTATCAGACCAATTCTTCCGTTATAATATCCCAAATTTTTCATAAGATAAATTCCTCCGCATAAAAAAATAAAGCCCTATCATAAAATCCGCCCCATTGCGTAAATTATAACAGTTCTTTTATAGCTTTATAATAACTCTGAAATTTAAAAAAGTAAAGTTTTTTTGAAAATACAGTATAAAAAATTCTTTTTGGCTTCAAATCTGAAATATTTTTGCTGATAAATTTGAAAAAGCTATTTTTTTCTGTACCTGTAAATCTGACCGCAAATAAAAGCAGATAAACCACAATCAGCAAAAAATTCTTTTGTGGTTCATCTGCTTAAAAAATCATTTATTCATTTGCAAGCTCCGCAAGCGTTCTCGCAAGAACATCAGTTCCGGCTGCTATATCGTCAAAATCAGTCCATTCCCCGGGACTGTGACTTATTCCATTGCGGCTGGGAACAAAAATCATGGCAACAGGAGCAAAACGTCCGACAAAAAGCGAATCATGATACGGTCCGCTTATAAGATGTTCATAAGAATATCCAAGCTCTTTAGTATATTTTTCAATCATATCTGTGATTCTTTCTTCACAGCGAATGGGTATATCACAGTTATAAGTCTTTACATCAATTTTAACTCCACGTTCTGACTCAATTTCAGGAAAACATGACATAAGATTTTCCATAAGTATTCTCTTGCTGTCATAGTCAATATCCCTGATATCAACTGAAAATTCACATACTCCGGGAATCACGTTAACCGATCCGGGTACTGTCTTTATTTTTCCAATGGTTGCAGTCGTATACTCGCTGGCAGTATTTTCCCGTGCCAGCTTTTCCAGAATCAGCGAAATCTCACATGCCGCCATATATGCGTCATGCCTGTCCTCCATTGACGTACCTCCGGCATGACTTTGCACTCCGGTTACAGTAACATCATAATTTGACGGTGCACAGATTCCCTTTACAATCCCTATTTTTTTACCGTCTTTCTCAAGATGAGGTCCCTGCTCAATATGCATCTCAACTGCCGCATAAACATCACCGTTTTTTCTTACTATATCAGAAAATCCCGATAAATCATATCCCAGATCATTCAGTACTTCATAAAGGCTTTTTTCGTCCTTGTCATAAACTTTCTTCGTATCCTCCAGAGTCAGTTCCCCTGCCATAGCACGGCTTCCAAGGCAGCTCAGACCAAATCGTGTAGGTTCTTCAGAAGTATATATTATTACATTAATATCCCTTTTATGCTCTGTTTTGCTTTCTTTGATTATTCTGAGAGCTTCAATACCGCCTATTACTCCCACCATGCCGTCAAACATACCGCCGTTTAAGACAGTATCAATATGCGAACCTGTCCATACCGGTGCTAAAGATGAATCCGTTCCCTTTAAACAGCCGAAAACATTTCCGATACTGTCTTCAGTCACCTCCAGACCAATATCTCTCATAAGTCCTTTTACAAATTCTCTTCCGGCAAGCTCGGTATCAGTAAACAGCACTCGTGTTGTACCGAACTCCGGAGTAGAATTAAATTCATTTAATCCTCTTAAATTTTTTTCTATTACCGATGAATCTGCTTTAATCATTTTTCTTTACCGTCCCTTACATAACATTTACTGGCTTTCCGTCCAGATATGCAGTAACATTATCAAATACCATTCCTGCACGTATTTCCATAGCCTCTGCTGTTGCAAAAGCAATATGCGGAGTTGCTATGACATTCGGGGCATTAAGAAGCGGATGACTGCTGTCAATCGGCGGTTCATTTTCAAATACGTCGATACATGCTCCGGCGATTTTTCCGGATTTAAGTGCATCTGCTAAAGCTTCACTATCTGCTACCGGTCCTCTGGCAGTATTGATAAGTACAGCGTTTTTCTTCATAAGTCCAAGCTTCTGAGCATTTATAAGTCCTCTTGTTTCCTCAGTCAGCGGAACGTGAAGCGACACAATATCACACTCTGCAAGCAGACTGTCAAGAGGCAGGTATGTAATGCCGTCTACAGACTTTTGAGTTCTGGAATATGCATAGACCTTGCAGCCGAACACCTTTGCAATTTCAGCGACTTTAAGTCCGATTGCACCTGTACCGACAATTCCGAACTTCTTACCCCGAATTTCATTTCCTACAAGACCATCCTTAGTACCATTACTGCGAACAGCAGTATCGCATTTTATAACGTTACGGTAAAGTGAAATAAGCATGCCGAAAACAAGCTCCGCTACAGACTCAGTTGAGTATCCGGCACAGTTGCTGACAACAATTCCCTTTTCACGGCAGTAATCCATTGCAATATGGTCAACACCCGTAAACGCAACACTTATCATTTTTAGGTTTTTGCAGTTTTCAAGCACTTCCCTTTTCAGCGGAAGATTTGAAACAACAATAATATCTGCATCCCTTCCTCTCCGGGAAAGCTCAGCAGAATCAGTAGTTTTTGTATCATAGTAAACTATTTCAGCCTTTGAGCCTACAATTGATTCAGCGGTTTTTTTAAGCTTTTCCATTGGTATTCCAAGCGGTTCAATAACAACAATCTTCATAGTAAAACAACTCCTTTTTATTACAGCAAAACATCTCTGTTGCAGTCTTTTGAATAAATATATGAAAATAATTCTCTGCCTACTCCGTATGCACCCTGCTGAACGAATGCACCGAACCACATAAAATCGTTCTTTTTTATGGGCATCCACTTATCTTCCATAAGGTACATTCCCTCTCCTGTAAGAATATATGCTCCATGCTCCTGAACATGAGTTTCCACAAAAGGATGGCAGCCACCGGGCTTAAATGCAAGTATATGCATATTCATGTCAAATGAAAGATCATCTGTAGGAAGAAAATCCTTAATAAGCACATTTTCCATATCGTCATATATACGGTATTCAGTATTATTGATATTCCCTGAAACCTCATATGGAAGCTTATCCCCGAACGGAATATATTTTTGCTTATAAAATAATATTTTCGCATTGCAATCTCCGCAGTTTTCAAAAATCATTCCGCAATCAGGAGGAGAATAAATATATCCGCCATCACTTAGTGTTACGCCATTGGCTTTTATACTGCCGCTTATACAATATAGAAAACACTCAACTCCGTTTTCAGCAGACATGGGAGAAACTGTACCGCCGACAGGTTCAATTTCAATTACATATTCAACAAAACCAGCACCCATTTTTGGTGAAGCAAGTATACTTGTACGGCATCCTTTCAAAACCGGAATTATATTATTTACAAGTCCGCTTTCGGGAATAACTGCAAAAAGTCCGGGTTTTATCACTGCCCGTGAACTTAAAACATCACTGGGATATCCCATAAATCAAACCATCCTTTCAATAAACAAAAAACGGAGCAGACATAAATCTGCTCCGTTGCATAATTATTACGCATACAGTATAACACTAAAATCCGGAATTGTCAACAAAAACTTTTTAATTTGCCTTTTTTTACAGGCTGTGCTATAATTAAAAGGCAATACACAAGAATACGGAGGATAAAATATGGAAAATATTCATGTATATGAACGAGATGCCCATTATTATGAAACAGATAAAATGGGAATTATACATCATTCAAATTATATAAGATGGTTTGAAGAAGCAAGGGTTGATTTTATGCAAAAGGCAGGTTACCCTTATGATGTCATGGAATCAACCGGAATCATGATGCCTGTTTTGTCAGCCGAGTGCAGCTATAAAAGTTCTGTAAGGTTCGGTGATACTGTTTTGATTTATACGGCAATAAGCCAGTTCAACGGATTTAAAATGCAGCTGCAATATAAGGTATGCGATAAAAAAACAGGAGAGCTCCGTGTATACGGAAGCACCTCCCATTGTTTTACAGACATGTCCATGAAACCTTTAAGAATCAAAAAGACCCATCCTGAAATATATGATATATTTGATAAAATATCTCCTCAGGAGCTATTTTAAATAACCTTTCAAATACTTTCCTGTATATGAATTTTCGCATGCGGCAACTTCTTCAGGAGTTCCTGTTACAACAACTGTTCCGCCGCCGTTACCTCCCTCAGGTCCCAGGTCAATTATATGATCAGCTACTTTTATTACGTTTAAATTATGCTCTATTACCAATACTGTATTTCCGGTGTCCGCAAGCTTCTGCAAAACCTCAATAAGCTTGTGGACATCTGCTGTATGCAGACCAGTTGTAGGCTCATCAAGAATATAAATTGTCCTTCCTGTTGCACGTTTTGAAAGTTCCGTAGAAAGCTTGACTCTCTGTGCTTCTCCTCCTGAAAGAGTAGTTGCCGGCTGACCGATTTTTATATAGCCCAGTCCGACTTCCTGAAGAGTTTTAAGCTTGCGCAGAATCTTCGGATGATTTTCAAAGAATTTTACTCCTTCATCTACTGTCATTTCCAATACATCATAAATGGATTTCCCCTTATACAACACTTCAAGAGTTTCCCTGTTGTATCTCTTTCCCTTGCACACTTCACAAGGAACATAAATGTCAGGCAGAAAATGCATTTCAATCTTTTTGATTCCGTCACCTTCACATGCTTCACAGCGTCCGCCTTTTATATTAAATGAAAATCTGCCGGCTCCGTATCCATGAGTTTTAGCATCATTTGTCTGTGCAAAAAGCTCCCGTATATCCTTAAAAACTCCTGTATAGGTAGCAGGATTGGAACGAGGTGTCCTTCCGATTGGCGACTGATCAATATTAATAACTTTATCAAGATATTCCAGACCTTCTATTGATTTGAATTTTCCTGCCCTTACCTTTGCACGGTTCAATTTTGCCGCCAGATGCTTATATATAATTTCATTTACAAGGGAAGATTTTCCTGATCCTGAAACACCTGTCACGCAGACAAATTCACCCAAAGGTATTTTTACATTTATATTTTTCAGATTATTTTCCGCAGCACCTTTTACAACAAGATAATCCCCATTCCCTTTACGTCTTTTTTCAGGCAGAGGGATTTTTTTCTTTCCGCTCAGGTACTGTCCGGTAACTGATTTTTCACATTTAAGCAGTTCATCAACTGTTCCGGCAAAAACAACTTCTCCTCCGTTTACACCAGCACCAGGACCTATGTCCACAATATAGTCTGCCGCAAGCATTGTATCATCGTCATGCTCTACTACAATCAGAGTATTTCCAAGGTCACGCAGACGCTTAAGGGTTGCAATAAGCTTGTCATTATCTCTCTGATGCAAACCGATACTGGGTTCATCCAGAATATACAGAACCCCCATAAGAGAAGAACCTATCTGAGTTGCAAGTCTGATTCTCTGGCTTTCTCCGCCTGACAGCGTACCGGAAGAACGGGATAATGTCAGGTATTCAAGTCCTACACTCTTTAAAAATCCCAGACGCTCTCTGATTTCTTTCAGAATTCTTTCAGCAATCATCATTTCACGTTCAGTAAGCTTCAGATTATTTATAAAATCCAGTGCTTCTGAAACAGAAAGCTTTGTAAAATCAATAATATTTATTCCGCCGACAGTTACAGAAAGGCTTTCCTTTTTCAGACGTTCTCCCCTGCATTCCGGACAATTTATTTCGTTCATGCATTCGGCAATTTCACTTTTTGAATAATCACTGCCAGTATCCTTATATCGTCTTTCCAGATTATTTATAATGCCTTCAAATTTACTGTATCTTACACCGCCGCCGAAAGAATCAATTATTTTAAGTTCCAGTCTGTCTTCTGTACCATACAAAAATGCATCAGCTGCTTCTTTAGGCAGATCCTTAAAAGGAGTATCAAGACTGATATTATATTTTTTTGCAATGCCATTATAATACATCATAGCAATAGAACCTTCTGTAAGAGTATTCCAGCCGCTTGCCTTAATAGCTCCCTGTCTGATACTCAGTTCCTTGTTAGGCACTATAAGATCCGGATCTATTCTTAAAAACGTTCCCAGACCAGTACATTTAGGACATGCACCGAAAGGATTATTAAATGAAAACATTCTGGGGTTTAGTTCTTCAATACTAATATTATGTTCCGGACATGCATAGCTCTGGGAAAAAAGCATTTCCTCTCCGCCTATTACATCCACTGCAAGCATTCCGCCTGACAGTGAAACTGCCGTTTCTATACTGTCAGTTAAGCGTGATTTTATACCGTCCTTTATAACAAGACGGTCAACGACTATTTCAATATTATGCTTTTTATTCTTGTCAAGCTTTATTTCTTCCGAAAGCTCATACATACTGCCGTCTATTCTCACACGGACATATCCTGAACGCCTTGCCTGATCAAGCTCCTTTGCATAAGTACCCTTTCTGCCCCTGACAATAGGAGCAAGAAGCTGTATTTTCGTTCCGTCTTCCAGTTCGGTTATTTTATCCACGATCTGATCAATTGTCTGCTGCTTTATTTCCCTGCCGCAGACAGGACAGTGCGGTATTCCTATTCTTGCATACAGAAGACGCAGATAGTCATAAATTTCTGTTACTGTTCCCACAGTTGAACGTGGATTTTTGGAAGTTGTTTTCTGATCTATGGATATTGCCGGAGAAAGTCCCTCAATACTGTCTACATCGGGTTTTTCCATCTGCCCCAAAAACATTCTCGCATAAGAAGATAAGCTTTCCATATATCTTCTCTGTCCGTCAGCGTAAATGGTATCGAATGCAAGAGAAGATTTTCCCGAACCTGAAAGTCCCGTCATAACAATAAGCTTATCTCTTGGTATTTCAAGATCAATGTTTTTCAGATTATGCTCTCTGGCACCTTTAATTACTATTTTATCAGTCATTTGTTTCCCTCTAATTCCTTGATTTTATCCCTGAGATATGCAGCATGCTCAAATTCAAGCAATTTTGCAGCCTCTTTCATTTCAGCCTTAAGCTTTGCAATGAGTTCTGTTTTTTCTGCCTTGGAAAGTTTTTTACCTGTTTTCTTTTCAACAGTTTCCTTTGAAGAAATTTCAAGTACCTTTCTGATTTCTTTCTTTATGGTTTTCGGAGTAATTCCATGTTCCTTATTATATGCCATCTGAATAGAGCGTCTGCGTTCTGTTTCTGTTATGGCACGTTCCATAGATTTAGTTACAGAATCAGCATACATAATAACCTGTCCTTTTGCATTTCTTGCAGCACGTCCTATAGTCTGGACAAGAGAGGTTTCACTCCTTAAGAATCCTTCCTTATCGGCGTCAAGAATGGCAACAAGTGATACTTCCGGTATATCAAGTCCCTCACGCAGCAGATTTATTCCGACAAGAACGTCAAACTCTCCCTCACGCAAATCCTTAATAATTTCCATACGTTCTATTGTATCAATATCATGGTGAAGGTATCTGACCTTTACTCCGGCATTATCCAGAAATGCCGTAAGGTCTTCAGCCATTTTTTTAGTAAGGGTCGTTATAAGCACTCTTTCATCAATTTCCGCACGCTTATTTATTTCTGACAGCAGATCTTCAATCTGTCCCTGAACCGGCTTGACTATAACTTCCGGATCAACAAGTCCGGTAGGACGAATAACCTGTTCCACTATCTGTTCTGATTTTTCCTTTTCAAACTGTCCCGGAGTAGCGCTTACAAAAATCACCTGATTGATATGGTCATAAAATTCATCAAAATTAAGAGGTCTGTTGTCAAATGCACTGGGCAGTCTGAAACCATATTCTACAAGAGTATTTTTTCTTGCTCTGTCTCCGGCATACATTCCGCCTATCTGCGGAACAGTAACATGGCTTTCATCAATAAGCATAAGAAAATCCTTCGGAAAATGATCAAGCAGCGTCATTGGCGTACTGCCCGGAGGACGCCCCGAAAGTATACGGGAATAATTTTCAATACCGCTGCAAAAGCCTATTTCCTGAAGCATTTCCATATCATAATGAG
>NZ_JBJFHN010000012.1:0-4992 GCF_051893655.1 Porcipelethomonas sp.
AAAACCAGAAAGGGAAATGAAAAATGAAGTACAGTAAAGAGTTCAAAGAGGAAGCATTGAAGCTTTCAGACGAGATTGGACTGAAAAAGGCTGCTCAGCAGTTAGGAATACAGTATTACACACTTGCCGACTGGCGAAAAGACAGAAAAGCAGCATTAAGTCGTCCAAAACTTTCAGACTCCGAAGCAGATAAACGTATCAGAGAGCTTGAACGAGAAAATGCAGAACTCAGAAAAGCCAATGATATTTTAAAGGATGCACTCGGTTTTTTCGCAAAAGACCGGAAGAAGTAAAGACAAGTGAACGGCACCTGTTCGTCAACGAATTTCGCTGTAAGTACGGCGTGAAGGCGATATGCAGGTTTCTGAAGATAAGTGAATCAGGCTATTATCGCTGGCTCAGAAATCAGGGCAAACCCGGTGCACGACAGCTTCTTCTGGTCAAAATACAGGGCATATTATCAGAACACCCGTATAACAAAAATTACGGTGTCAGAAGAATGCAGACAGCATTATCACAGCGTGGAACTCATGTAAGTCTCAGGACTGTATACAGAACTATGAGCGAAGCAGGACTTGTCCATAGGCATCGCAGACCTCACGGTATTACAAAAGCTGACACAGTAACACAGGACAGAGAGAATCTGATAAAGAGAGATTTCAGTGCAGAGAAGCCGCTGAAGAAGCTCCTGACTGATATCACCGAAGTACAGTGTTCTGACGGAAAGCTCTATATTTCGCCTGTTCTTGACTGTTTCAACGGTGAAATAATCGCACTTGAAATGCGTGATAATATGAAGAAGGAACTTTGCATAGATACCGTTAAACAGCTTCGGGAAAAGTACGGCAGACTCGATGGAACAATCCTGCACAGTGACAGGGGCTGCCAGTATACAAGCTATGCCTTCCGTCGTTCCCTTGTATCAGCAGGACTTGTCCAGAGCCTCAGCGGAACTGCTCATTGTTATGATAATGCACGTATGGAGAGCTTTTTCGCCACATTGAAAAAGGAGAAGCTGTATCAGATGCCAACATACAAAATGAAACGTGATGAAGTAAAATCCATTATCTTCAGATACATATTCGGTTATTACAATACCCAGAGAATCAACAGCTTCAATGAAAACGGTCTCCCACCTGTGGCACTCAGATCTTCCAGAGAGCTTTCTCCTCACGCCGCCTGATATCTGCCTGTTTAAGATTTTGGGTGTTTTCTGACTGCACTTTTCTTGACAATTCCAAAACATTAAAATAAAAAAGGTACAAATACAAAATTTGTACCTTTTTTGGTGCCGCTGACCGGACTTGAACCGGTACGGATGTTACTCCGAGGGATTTTAAGTCCCTTGTGTCTGCCTATTCCACCACAGCGGCAATATAAATATTATACTACAACATGTAAAAGAAGTCAATAGAAAAAATGAATATTTAAAATATATAACGAAATATTTTTGCTTTATTCCTTTAATGTAACAGGTAAATATAAATAGCACCTCATAAAGAGATGCTAAAAATTATATTTTCAGTTTAGAAATAACACCTTTCAGTGTTTTTACAGAAGCTGCAAGTTTATCATTTTCCTCATTGCTAAGCGGAATATCAAGAACCTTTTCAATACCTGAGCTTCCCACAATTGCCGGAACTCCTATACAAAGATCTTCAAGACCGTAATGTCCGTCCACAAAACAGGACACCGGAAGCACGGAATGTTCATCCCTTATTATTGAAAGAACAATTCTCATAACTGCCATTGCTATTCCGTAGTATGTGGCTCCTTTTCGTTCAATTACTTCATAGGCACTGTCTCTTACATCTTCATATACATCCTTGAATGATACATCCCGGCAGCTGGCACACAATCCATGAAAATCTTCCAGATCTATTCCTGAAACATTTGCACTGCTCCATACCGCAAGCTCACTGTCACCATGTTCGCCAATAATAAATGCATGAATGCTTCTGCTGTCAACGCATAAATGTTCACTTAAAAGATATTTAAGCCGAGCTGTATCAAGAACTGTTCCTGAGCCCAAAACCCTGTTAGTAGGAAATCCGGACAATTTAATAGTACAGTATGTTAAAATATCCACCGGATTTGATACTACGAGAATAATAGCTTCATTATTATATTTTGTTATATTTGGTATAATATTTTTAAATATTTCTACATTTTTATGAACCATATCAAGTCTGGTTTCATTTGGCTTCTGAGCTGTACCAGCTGTTATAATAATAAGAAAACAGTCTGATATATCCTTATAATCACCCGCATATACCTTCATAGGATGAGTAAAAGGAAGACCATGGCTTAAATCCATTGCTTCGCCCTGAGCTTTTGCAGTGTTTGAATCTATCAAAACAAGCTCTGAAAAAAGACTGTGCTGAGTAAGTGCAAATGCTATTGTTGCTCCGACTGCACCACAGCCTATAACTGCACATTTTTGTTTATTCATATTTTTTCTCCGTTTTTTTATAATTTGTATTGTGAATATTATAGACTTTTTTTTTAATTTCATTCATTAAAAACGGAAAAATAATAAAATGTATAATAAAATTAGTGCTATTTTTTCTTTATATTCAGTTTATTATTTGTTGCCTGTTTAACTTTTTGATTCATTTCTTTAAGATGGGCATCTCTGAACATTGTTTCAAAAGAATTAAGATTGCCGTCGCTATTACAATCAAATCGTTTATCGTCCAAAGTTGTAAATGAATGCCAAAAACTATTATTATTCATTTAAACTTACCGTCTTTATTAAATTATATAATAATTTGAATCATCGATTATAAATGCTTTAGCATATAATATGTTAATTCTCACTTTCACCATTAATGAATTTTTCATAATCAAGTCTGATAATATTGTCAGAATGACTTTGATAAGCCATACGACCAATATAACCAATATAGTTAATTGTTAAATTAGGATGTACTGCAAAAAAATCATCAATTTCTTTTTCTGTTGGTTTTGTTCCGTCTGAAAAAATAAAACCTTCCTCTTCAGCATCTTGAAGGAAACGATATGCAATATCTGCATTAGCCAGATATACATATACTGTTTTCAAATTGTCTTTTACTAAGTTTTTTAAATTATTCATTATGAACCTCCAAAATATTATTATTACCACAAGAAGATATAAGAAAAACCCATCGTTAACGATGGGCTGAAAATATCAAATTTACCCATCGGTCAAGCTTTAGCACCTTGCTTTTAGTAGGTTGCTGTGCGGTCAACGAGCTTGTCTCTCACGCACTCTTAATGGTTATTACTATTATACATATATAATTACATTTTGTCAAGCTATTATCAATATTTTGCTGGATATATTTTGTTAATTGTTTGTTCTATTATATTAATATTAAACTGCATTGTACCATTTCACTTTCTTTTGAAAATGTAATCCAACCGACTCTGGCTATAACGTCTTATAATTTGTCTGCATTCTTGTTGAGACTTTCCGACCATTTCTTTATTCATTTTTTCAAGTTCATCCTTAGTAAACGCATGAGTGTTTGTGGTTAACCATTCATATATGTGTGCTACAAAATAAACTGACAGAATTCCGAGTATAATTAAAACTGGCATATAATGCTCCTTTCTTCTTTTATGCAAATTAATTTTAGCAACAAATCTTATGTACAAATTATACCAAATAACTTCATAAATGTCAAGCAATTTATGAAATGTCTACAATTTAACTATATTACTGATCTTACTATGTTGTATTTACGAAAAAATGTAACTTTTGCTATTTTATCAGAAAAAGTTAATGTTATTTGTTTCATTTTTAGTCTTTGTATTTGTTTTACTAAAAAAATAGACACATTATAAGGAAAAACCTTTAAATAATGTGTCTAAATTAAATTATAAGCTTTTGTGCGTCACCAAAGTGTGACAGCAGCAAATAAAAGCAAATTTTGGAAAGCTCTACTTACCTCATCTATAATATTATTCGAATTTTGTAACTCTTATCTCAAATTCGGAATCAGCTCCAGATGGGTTGGCTATGTATATTCCTTCACCAGACGGTAAGTCTGTAACAGAGCCATTGCATACTCCAGTTAGAATTGTTTCATCTTTGGCTGCGTTATGATCTTTCATAACGTTAAATGAAATACCTTCTGGGCAGCTCCATTTTACTTTCTTACAAGGAGCAAAAGCTTCGCTTGTAAAAAGATAATTTCCGCTGGAACGATTTTTCTGCCCGCTTAAAGGTCCTTTTTGTGATTTAATAACTACTTCGATAAAGCCATCATACTTAAAATTTGGCATATAAATTTCTCCTTTTAATAAATAATTTAACCATGGCTATATTTATATTATATACCATTAATTTACAAAAGTCAACAATATTTTATGCTATTAATAGAATATTTACAAAAAATCTATATTCTGTTTATATATAACATTTCACTAGTTAACTGTTATAAATATATTCGAAATAGCAGTCTGAATCAGGAGATAATATATTAAATTTAATCTTGATAATATTTTTGATTTCCAATAAATTGTTAATAATGCTGCAATATTCAGATGAAATATTGTTGAAAATAACAAACCTGAATTTATTTTTGGAAAATCACTTGAAAAATATAACGATTTTTGGTATAATAATTTAGTCAGTTTGATGGGATATAGCCAAGTGGTAAGGCAGCGGACTTTGACTCCGTCATCCCGGTGGTTCGAATCCACCTATCCCAACCATTAGTGCTGTTTTAGCTCAGTTGGCAGAGCACTTCCTTGGTAAGGAAGAGGTCGTCGGTTCAAGTCCGATAAACAGCTCCAGTTAAACCTCGTAGATACGTTATCTGCGAGGTTATTTTTTGTTATAGTTTAACAAAGTGTTGCCAAAATGTTACCAGTGTGCTACTGCTTATTTTTATATTCATATTTTTTCTACACATTAAAGCTCGGCAATGCTTGTAGACGAAATAATGAAAAAAGACCGCCAGGAGAATTCCTGACGGTCTGATTTTTACTGTTTAATTTTCT
>NZ_JBJFHN010000013.1:0-4917 GCF_051893655.1 Porcipelethomonas sp.
GGATTTAAAAGCTGGCGCAGTAAGAAAATATGCACACCTTGAACAGGGCGAAAGTGTCCACATAAAATAAACTGATATTTAAGGAGGAAGACAATGGAGAAAAATAAACTTGAATTACATTGTGCAAAGTCGCTTTCCGCAAAAGAAGCAAATACAATCAGAGCAATTGTTCCGGATGACACTCTTGCAGAACTGAAAGAGTTATCACGCTGTACT
Source organism: Porcipelethomonas sp. (assembly GCF_051893655.1). Lineage (NCBI taxonomy): Bacteria > Bacillati > Bacillota > Clostridia > Eubacteriales > Oscillospiraceae > Porcipelethomonas > Porcipelethomonas sp. The sequence goes on from NZ_JBJFHN010000013.1 coordinate 217, forward strand.
GGCATTGCAATGAGTCAGCTTGCGAGAATGCTGATTGAGTATGCGTTACCGTTTGTGGAGGTGATTGAGTAATGGGAAGACCTGTTTTAATTTACGGTAAATCCGGAAGTGGCAAGAGCAGAAGTTTAAAGAATTTCGCTGAAGATGAAATACTTCTGATTAACGTTGTAGGCAAGGAATTGCCATTCAGAAAGAAATTCAAATTCGTGCTTAACAGCCGAAACTACAAGACCATAAAATCACAACTTGCAAAAATGCCGCTCAAAACTGCCGTAATTGATGATGCCGGATATCTCATGACGGACAAGTTTATGAGAGACCATTCAGCCGGACGCAAAGGCAGAGAAGTTTATGACCTGTATAACGAGATTGGAGACGAGTTTTATTTCCTGATAGACTTCGTCAGAAACTCTCTCCCTGAAGATGTAATTGTATACATCATGATGCATGAAAACATGAATGATGATGGCAACACTCAGCTTAAAACAATTGGCAAGATGCTTGATGAAAAATGCTGCATTGAGGGATTATCAACAATCTGTTTGAGATGTATGTCTGAGGAAGGCAGGCACTTTTTTAAGACCGTAACAAACGGACAGGACATCTCTAAATCACCAGAAGAAATGTTTGAATCAGACGAAATCGAAAATGATTTAAAAGCCGTAGATATAGCAATCAGAAAATACTACGGTCTTATATCAGACGAAATTGAAACTAACGAATCAGAAAGCGAGAAAAACAAATGAAACCAATAAAAGGATATAAAGAGGCAACAGCAACAAATTTCAGCAAAATGGAGCGTCTCCCTGTCGGAGGATATGTGCTGAAAGTCCTTGACGTAAAGGAAGAAAATCACGACTGGGGCGATGTTGTCATACTCCGCTTTGATATAGCTGAGGGCGAGCAGAAAGGCTTTTTTGACAAGCAGTATAAAGCCATGTCAGACGAGTACAAGAAGTGGAAAGGTACTTACAGAATCAACGTGCCTGTGCAGAAGAGCACAAGTGAAGAAGATGTGAACAAATACAAGCGTTCACTCGGCTTCTTTAAGTCGCAGATTGAGGCGTTTAACAAGTCCAATGCCAATACCAATATAGACTGTTCAAAGGAATGGAATACTTCTGTACTCAAGAACAAGCTTGTCGGCGCAGTTTTCGGCAACAAGGAATGGGAAATGAACGGTCGTTCAGGCTGGTTTACCAACTGTGACCACCTGATTCCTGTTGATGATATACGCAATGATAACTTTACAATCCCGAAGGACAAGCCACTCAGCAGAAAAGAATCTGACAAGCTTGATGCAGAAATTGATGCTATAGCTGATTCAGAAAATTTTGAAGTTGGAGTTGTAGAAGAGGGTGAAGTACCGTTTTGATGCCAGGCTACAAAATAGGCGATGCCATGAAAAGCATGAGAATCCTTGTTGATACCAGAGAAAAGAAAAATCAGCATATCACAAAGGCTTTAGAGAGCAAAAAATGCCCTTTTAAGCCACACAAACTTGACTATGGTGATTATACCTGTGAATATGATACAGAAGCTGAAAAGGGCATTATTTTCGCTGACAGAGTGGCTGTGGAGCGGAAAGCAAGCCTTGATGAGTTAGCCGGAAACCTCACAAAAGGACGTGACCGCTTTGACAGGGAATTTCAGAGAGCAAAAGAGGCTGGAGCAAAGGTTTATCTGATGATTGAGTCAGGCAGTTATGATGATATAAAAAATCACAGATACCGCTCCATGCTGCCTCCTAACTCATTTCTTAATACCTTGTTTTCATGGCAGCAGAAATATAACATAACTATCAGCTTTGTATCGAAGCAGTTCGCCGGTGATTACATATACGCAACACTTTTCATGGCTTTAAAAAACTATTTACTTTACGGCGGTGATTGAATGGCTTTAAAAAATGGTTACATTAAGCTAAACAGAAAAATACTTGAATGGCGCTGGTATAAAAACGGCAATACAATTAGACTGTTCATTCACCTGCTGCTAACAGCCAACATTTCCGATAAGGATTTTGAAGGATTGACAATAAAACGAGGGCAAAAATTAACCAGTTATCCGCATGTATCTGCGGAACTGGGAATGACTATCAAAGAAGTAAGAACTGCCCTCGAGCATTTAAAAAAAACCGGAGAGGTGGCAGTCTCCAAATACCCGAAATATAGCGTAATTACGGTACTTAACTACGATCGCTATCAAGAGGTGGGCAGTCAAGGGGCAGTCAAAGGGCAGGCTGAGGGCAGTCAAGGGGCAGTCAAAGGGCAACAATATAAGAAGAATAAGAAGAATAAAGAAGAAAAAGAATATACCGCTCCTCCCGGAGCAAAAAAAACCGTTCTCGGAAAAGGAGGAGGGCATACAGATTTTTAAGGAGAAAGAAAATTGAGTTATCAATTCAGGCAAGGTGATGTTATTGCCTTTGCAAATGCACATGGATATGAAACGTATGAAAAAGGAAATGAGTTATTTTTCAAGTATTGCCCTTACTGTCAGGGCGGAGGGCATGACAAAGAAACGTTTTCGATAAATCTGGAAACAGGTGCTTTTAAATGCTTTCGGGCAAGCTGTAATAAGCATGGTCATTTTGTGGAACTGGCAAGGGATTTTGATTATCCTCTTGAACAGGATGGCGTGAAAAGAAAATACAGGCGGCTTAAACAAGTAAAGATTGAAACAAAAGACGAGGCTCTAAGCTATATGCAAAGCCGTGGCATAAGCGAAGAAATAACAAAGCGGTATAAACTTACGGTACAGAAGAAGAATCCTAAAATCCTTGTATTCCCGTTCTTTGACGAAAACGGCGTTATGGTTTCAGCAAAATACCGCAAGACCGATTTTGTCAAGGGCAGAGATAAAAACAAGGAATGGTTTGAGAGTGAGACAAAGCCGATACTATTTGGCATGATGCAATGTAAGGACTTCAAGCGGCTGATTATCACAGAAGGGCAGATTGATTCACTGACGGTTGCTGAATGTGGCTTTGACAATGCGGTATCTGTCCCAACAGGGGCAAACGGGTTTACATGGATAAACAATTGCTATGACTGGGTAAACCGATTTGAAGAGATAATTGTTTTTGGGGATTGCGAAAAAAACAAAATAACTCTTGCTGAGGATATCGTAAGCAGATTTCCACTCAAAAAAATCAAAGTTGTGCGACAAGCTGATTATCTCGGCGAAAAGGACGCAAATGATATTTTAAGAAAATACGGCAAAGATGCTGTCAGGTACTGCGTTGAAAATGCTGAAATAAAGCCAGTCAGAGCGGTAAAATCTCTGGCAAGCGTAAAAAAAGCAGATCTTTCCGGCATGGAGCGAATAAAGACCGGGATATATGATATAGACAAAACAATCGGTGGAATGTATCTCGGACAGCTTATATTGATAACTGGTAAGAGGGGCGAAGGTAAAAGTACTCTTGCATCACAGATTTTTGCAAATGCAATAGATCAAGGGTATTCAGCATTTGCTTACTCCGGCGAATTACCTGATTATCATTTTAAAAACTGGCTTGATTTACAGATTGCAGGCAGCCAGAATATTCAGGAACGGCAGAACGAATATGGAGAAACTGATTACTGGCTTAGTGATAAAACGGTCGAGAGAATCAACGATTGGTATGCTGAAAAAGCGTATATATTTGATAATAACGTGATGCTGGATGAGTTGGCTGTTGACGGCAGAAAGAACGAATCCGGCGAAGAAATAACTCTGCTTGGAGCGATGCAGCAGGCGGTGTGCAGATATGGCATAAAATTTGTATTGCTTGACAATCTTATGACAGCACTGGACGTTGAACCGACAAGCGATTTATACAGGGCACAAAGCGAGTTTGTAAAAAAAGTTAAATCCATTGCGGTAAAGCTTAATATCGTTGTTGTACTTATCGCTCACCCAAAAAAAGAACAGATTGGCAAAGAACTGGATAATGATTCTGTAAGCGGTTCGAGTGATATCACAAACGCTGTTGACGTTGTAATTACATATTCTGGCAATAACGACGAAGATAAAGAAACATATCAATCATTGATTGGTATAACCAAAAATCGATTAACAGGGCGCAAACTGCTTAAAGACAATAGAGTCAAGGTCAGATACAGCGAAAAAAGCAAGCGTATAATCTGCGATAACGATAACCCGAACAAGGTCTATGGCTGCTTTAAAAATGTTAAACAACTGGCAGACCTCTGTGAACCGCCATTTTAAGGAGAAATAAATGGAAATTATTACAATATCAGGTATCAAAGATACCGATGAATTTAAAAAGAATAAAGAAGCTGCCTGGAAATACATACTCGGCGAGGGCGATTTTAACATTGATGATTTTGAGCCGGCGCAGTACAAGTATTTTGATAAGCTGCTGCAGCTTTACGGCGAACTGCATAGCGATGCAATCACAAAAGAGCAAGCGAAAGCTGAAGATGAAAAGAATTATTCTGAGCTTGAAAGCTATGTTGACGAAAGGCTTGAATACATACATGACAGGCTGATTATATCAGAAAATCTTAAAGCAGCTTATGATGATATCAGAAAAATTGAAAAATCATCAGATATGGCTGAAATGTTTGGCTTTATGGCTGATGCAATCGGAAAATTGATTGATGACGCAAGTTTTTCAGACAGGCAGAAAAGGAAGATTAAAAATGCTTAAGTGCCCACGCAAGAACTGCAAAGGTGGCATGCTTACACATAATT
>NZ_JBJFHN010000014.1:0-4854 GCF_051893655.1 Porcipelethomonas sp.
TATTTTTTTATAGTTTCGGGTTTTAGTTTTCGGTCAAAAAAATATTTAAGTCCCCGTTTATCCGGACCGGAAACGAGCTGTTTGTAATAATAATTTGCTGTTTCACGGTTTATTTCAAGTATTCTTCTTTTAAGATCGGCAATTCTGGTATCAGTTTTATCTTCCGGCATATCCAGACCGCCCCGCTGTGCAAGTAATCTTACAGCTTCTATATATTCCAGATTTTCTATTCTTTTAGTGAAGGTAATAACATCTCCTCCGGCGCCGCAGCCGAAGCAGTAAAAGCTCTGAGTATCAGTATAGACATGAAAAGAAGGTGTTTTTTCAGCATGGAAAGGGCATAAAGCCACATAATCCTTTCCGCTTCGCCGCAGGCTTACATAATTTCCTATGAAAGAATCTATAGGATTTGCAAGCTTAAGCTGATAAATAAATTCGTCCGGCAGCGGCATAAAGAAACCTCCATTAAATGTTTATTTATTTCCATGAACGCGGAACAAACAGTTCATTGAACAGGTCAACTGCATATCCGTCGCTCATGCCGGAAATATAGTCGCATACAGCCCTGTCACAGTCATATTTCCTGCATATTCTTATATATTCTTCCGGCATATTTTCCGGGTGTTTTTTGAAATACTCATACAGCTGCTCCACCAGAAGCTTTGCTTTTTTTTCTTCTGTTTTGGCGATTGAATTGGTATAGACTTTTTCAAACATAAAGCTTCTGAGTTCATCATGGGCGGCTTTGACCGGAGATGTCATGCGTATCTCATCTCCGCCGTTTTCTATAATTGATGTAACCATAGTTGTTATACGTTCTGATTTTGTTTTTCCCAATACTTTCACTGCGTTTTCCGGAAGATCAGAAGCTTTCAGAATTCCTGCACGTATGGCGTCTTCGATATCATGGTTTATATATGCGATCTTGTCAGAAAGTCTTACAACATTTCCCTCAGCAGTTTTAGCAATTTTATTGGTATGACATGCTATTCCGTTTTTTACCTCGTATGTAAGATTCAGTCCTCGTCCGTTTTTTTCAATGTAGTCCACGACTCTGACGCTCTGAAGATAATGCTTGTATCCATAAGGACATATTTCATCCAGTATAGCTTCTCCGGAGTGTCCGAAAGGGGAGTGTCCCAGATCATGTCCCAGAGCGATTGCTTCTGTAAGATCCTCATTAAGCCTCAGTGCTCTGGCTATAGTACGTGCAATCTGGGAAACCTCAAGGGTGTGTGTAAGCCGGGTACGGTAATGATCGCCCACAGGGGAAAGGAACACCTGGGTTTTTCTTTTAAGGCGTCTGAATGAATTGCAGTGAAGAATTCTGTCTCTGTCACGCTGAAAGTCAGTTCTGAGGGGACATTTTTCTTCATATAAAACACGTTTGCCGTGTCCGGCTGAAGTACAGGCATAATTGCTTAATGTACTCATTTCAAGAAGCTCAGTTTGTTCTCTGACCGTCATAGAAGTCTGCTCCTTTAGTAAACGCTGCAATTAACGGCTTTTGCACTGTCAAGAAAATAGCTTACAATATTTTCTTTCATCTTTTATGCAAAGCCGTTTTGCATAAAGTTTATAAATCTATACATTATTTATTATACCAAATTAATTTACATATTTCAATAGGAAAACACAAAAAAAAATCATTTTTATTAATTTTTATATTAAAATTTACTTTTTTTTGAAGCAATATTATAATACCCAAGCTTGGAAGCATAAAATAAGACAGGGGGTGTTATTTTGATTTTACAAATGTTAAATTCTGTATTAGGGAGTTTGTTCTTTTTTGCATTGCATATTGACGGACGAAATATTTTTCCAAAACCATTGTCTAAAGGCGAAGAGGAAGAATGTTTCAGGAGAATGAAAGAAGGTGATCAGTCCGCAAGAACTAAACTGATTGAACATAATCTGCGGCTTGTAGCACACATTATAAAAAAATATTATTCAAATCTTAAAGACCAGGATGAACTTATTTCTATTGGGACTGTAGGATTGATAAAAGCTGTTTCAACATTTGATTATCTTAAAGGCAATAGATTTGCAACATATGCCAGCAGGTGTATAGAAAAAGCGACCGTATCTTTACGGCTCTAAGCAAACATCAGGAAGCAAAACAAGAGTCTTTTTCAAAATCATGGAAGATTTATAATAAAATAAACGATTGCTTTTATATCCTCTGCCGTTTTCAGAAAGGCAAAATAACCTATGCACATTTGTATATTCATACTTTCAGATTTCTCACTAATCGTCACTTGACTAAAGCTCAGATTTTCCTGTATGAGAATCCGAATCCCGAAAAGCTTGTAACTGTATCGGACAGGCTCAAATGGTATCGCTATCAGAATGGCTTGTTGCAAAGTGAAGTTGCAAAAGTCATGAAAGTGGACAGAACCACCTATTCACGATATGAAGAAAATGTTCTTGAAGCATATACGTTAGACAAGCTTGCAAAAGCTGCTGAACTTTTTCATATTGATATTACTTCCTTGCTCGATGACTACAACCTGTTTCTCTATAACGGTCAGAGTCAGCGGATAAAAAGACTTCGCAAGTCATTGAAACTCACGCAGTCCCAGTTTGCGAAATACATAAATACGCCCCTCGGTACTCTGAAAAAGTGGGAACAGAATCGAGTAAACATTCAGAAAAGCACTTACAAAAAGCTTTTGCAGCTCTCAACCGTTCCTTTAGACTTCTGACAAGCTCCTTAAGCGTTTCCAGAGCTTTTGGCGAAACCCTTTCCCCTTGGAAACAAAACGGCTTTCAGAACGTCTGAGAGGTTTTAGAAAGTAAAGGTGGAAATTGTGTTTTCAGAGCGTATTTTGTATTTTCAAAAATTCAGGCTTCATATTGATGTTTAGTGTATAGATACTATTATGTAAGATATTCATTTAAATTAATAGATGTTGGATTACTTGTATCTCCCCATGTTTCAATATGTATCTTTCCGTTTTCAAAAGTTAATTTTCCTGTTCCTTTTCCACTTAACATATCGTCAAATTGAAACTCAGCTGTATTACCGACAATCTCAGCGGTAATATCTCTTGCAGAAAGAGTATCACTGGCATAACCACTTTCACTATACACAACGATAGAGAAATTCAGCGTATTATCTGTGATATCTTCTATTGTCAGAATAGTTCCGCCTATATCTTCATAACCACCATAGCCCATAACCTGACTACTGCTTTTCCCCTCTGTGATGTAGTCACCAAGTTCAAATGAAATTTCCTGTGACATTGTTTCAGTTACGGAAACAGTTGTTGTTTCAGTTGAAGTTGCAGTAATTACAAGTTCTGTTGTGGAAACAGTAGTTTCAGTTGTAGTTGTGGTTTGTTCAATATCAGTAATTGAAGCAGTAACGGTAGTTAAAATAGGCTCGGTTGATGTAGTCGAGGTAGCTTCTGTACTTTCTGTTGATATATCGGATTTTTTATTTTCACCATTTAAAACAAAATATAAAACAGCAATTACGGCTATAATTCCAGTTACAATAATCAATACTATATAAAGCCATTTCTTTGAGCTTTTCTCATAGATAGTTTCACTTTGCTTTTCTATTTGATTTTGCATACAATAAGGACAGAAACTTGAATTTTCGTGAATTTCTTTTCCGCAGTATTTACATTTTTTCATCATTTCAGACTCCTTTTCAGTTCTTCCGCAGTCTGAAAACGCTTGTCAGGTGAAACTTGAATACATTTTTCAATAATATTTTGCAATTTTCCATGATGAAGCTGTACAGAGGGATTTTTACCAGTAAGCATAACATTCATCATAACTCCAACGGAATAAATATCCGCTCTAAAATCTGTAGATGTATCGCCGTATTGTTCCGGAGCAGCATATCCAGGTGTACCCAGATAAATGGTATCTCTGGGATAATACTTTTTGTAATCTCTTGACGAATCAAAATCTATAAGCTTTAAAGTCTGAGTATCTTTTTCAATTATGATATTTTCCGGTTTAATATCCCTATGAATGATATTAAAACTATGGACGAATGATAAAATATCGCATAGTTCACAAACCATTTCACTTACTTGATTTTCTTTCAGATCGTTAAAATTATCTCCATTGCCCAATAATTCATGTAGTGTCATACCGTCAAGATATTCTTCCAAAACAAGAGTCTTATCCTCAAACTCCGTTACCTCTAAGACTTCAGGCATATTTTTATGCTTTAGTGTAAGAAGCTTTTTATACACTTCCGAATTTCCTGAAAAACTACGTTTTATTATTCGCTTTTTTAATGTTTTATGTTCCAAAACAACAATTTCATTTTTATCAGTATTTCTAAGACACTTTACAAATTGATACTGTTCTTTAAGCACCTGTTCCAGCCACTCGTACAAAAATTTCACTCCTTAAACTTGCTTTTTCTATTATACCATGATAAAATAAAGAAGTAAATATTTTTATGAGGAATGATGTCAGATGAAACAGAAAGATACAGAAAAATTACTGGAACTCTTAAAAAATTCGGGAAGTATTGACCTGTATTTGCAGGAAAACAAAGACTTTCTTCTGGATTGCTCCATAAAAGAATATCTGAACGCACTTATTAAAGATAAAAAGCTGACCATTGCTCAGGTTGCAAAGGATTCAGACCTTTCCGACAGATACTGCTATCAGTTTCTTTCTCCCTCTAATCCACGTGTTCCGTCAAGAGAAGTTTTGCTGTGCCTTTGTATCGGGATACATCTGAACCTTGATGAAACCCAGACAGCTTTGAAAATTGCCAAATATGCACCACTTTATCCAAAAGATGAACGGGACAGCATTATAATTTTCGGAATAGAGAAATCTCATTCCCTTATGGAAATCAATAATGCTTTATACGACCAT
>NZ_JBJFHN010000015.1:0-4817 GCF_051893655.1 Porcipelethomonas sp.
ATTTTTGTATCCTTTACCAGTGTTTTTTTAATTTTGATTATTAATTCCATTACACTTTCAGTTTTCAGTAAAATTACCAGTGAAGATATTGAAGTTCTTGTAACATCAAATGAAATTTTCAGAGTTTTAATTTTATTTGTAACTAAATTTTTATATTTTATTTTTACAAAGGCAATTATTAAAATTGTCAAAAAAGATGATGGCGGACTTTCAAAGGAGGAATGGATATATATATTGTGTATTTTTGTCATAACAGTTATAATAGGCAATATTATGTTTGAATATGTTATAAGACATTCAGAAGTAAACAGTATGTTTTTAAATTTTATTTTTCTTGCCTTGATTGTGACAGATATATTTTCATATATTTTTCTGCGAAAAATTAATAAAAGTTATCGTAAAAAAATTATTGATTATGAGGATGAAGATATTTTATCTTCCAAAAATATTATTGATGAAATTGAAATACAAATGGATTATGTAAATGATATAAAAAAAATGACAAATGAACATCTGAAGACTGTAAATTATCTTGTAAAAAATAAATTTTACAACGAGGCTGAACAGTATATTGACAGGGTTTGCAACAATGATATAACTATTCCGGTTAAGTCGATTCATACGGATAGTAAGCTGATAAATTTAGTAGTAAATACTAAATTATATATATTCTATAAAAATAATATAAGCATAAATTTTAATCTTACAGGTTCAATAGATGTTTTTCCTGAAAAAGATATCTGTACGATTCTGGCATTTGTTTTTGATGAAATAACAAAATTTTGTGATTCCTGTTCAGAACCAGTAACTGTTGATTTGCATATTTCAGATAATAACGGATATTTAAGTATCATAGTGACATTAAAAAGCAATAATATTATTTTTGATGAAATAAATAAATATATGGAAAATATAACTGCTGAAAATATAAAAAATCTTATAAAAAAATATAGTGGTGCTATGACATATGACAGCAAGCCAGATTATTTGACAGTTAATCTGTGGCTGAGTATTGATAAAGCAATGAGTTATCCAAGACAATCTCTTTTGACATCAGATGAGAGGTAGAGTGATCCGCAGACTACAAGCACTTCTGAATGTCTGCCGGCATATTCAAGTGCTTTTGTGTATGCTGTTTTGTAGTCGTAATATTCTGCCGGACAGCCATTTTGCTTAAATAATCCGGCGAGATATTCAGCAGAAATATTGTTTTCAATAAAACCGTCAGCACAGAATACATGATCGAATATTTTTGAAAACCGGCTTACGGCGTATTCGTGTGACTTACCTTCAACCATTCCGACCATTCCGGTAAATGTCTTTTTACCGGAAAGCTTAAGTGCATTTACAAGTGAATCAATTCCCGCAATATTATGTCCGCCGTCAATGATAATCATTGGATTTCCGTCAAAAACCTCTATTCTGGAGCCGACAGATGTTTCAGCAAGGGACTTTTGAATGTTTTCGGGTGTTATAAAGAATCTGGATTCTTCAAGAACGTGCAGTATTTCAATTGCTGTTACAGCATTGGTAACCTGATGTTTTCCGCACATTTTCAGATGATAGCAATTGTTTTTGTATATGAAATCTGTACCTGTAAGTTCCATGTTAACAATATTAACTTTATGACTGTCCGGAATAATTAATTTGCTTTGAGTATCAGCAGCTTTTTCGGCAAATATTTTTATTACCGATTCTTTATTGTCATAGGAGACAATTACAGGACTGTTTTTCTTTATGATACCAGATTTTTGAACGGCAATTTTTTCAACAGTATCTCCCAGCAGCTTTACATGGTCAAGGGAAACAGAAGTTATGACAGATGTCAGGGGAGGATTAATTATATTTGTAGCATCCAGTTCTCCGCCGATACCAGTTTCAAGAAAAATTATATCGCATTTTTCTTCAAGAAAATAGATTAAAGCTATAGCAAAGGTTATTTCAAATTGTGAAAAAGGGGAGTTGTCTACAGAATCTTTTACATAACTGCATATTTGTGCTACTTTGCTTTCAGGTATATTGCAGCCGTTAATTCTTATACGGTCACAATAGCTTAAAATATAGGGTGATGTGAACTGTCCGGTTTTGTATCCGGACTTTATCAGTGCATTTGAGCAGTATTCTAAAACAGAACCTTTGCCGTTTGTGCCTGCAATATGAACAAATTTCAATTTGTTTTGAGGATTACCCAGCAGATCAAGAAGTTTTTTTATTCTGGACAAATCAGTTATTCTGGCACCAGTATGACTGAAGCTGTTTATGTAATCCATAGCATCTTTAAAATTCATAATATTCTCCATTCTGCCGATTCCAAACGCCGGCATAGTTTTTGTTAGTAATAACCTGGTTGATTTTAATCAGCCTGGATCAAAAAATGGTATTAAAAAAGTTTAATAAAGCAAAAATAATTGCATAATCTCCATTAAAATACAAATACTAGCAGTACTGAAATAAAAATTAAGGAGATTTTAAATATGAAAGCAACTGGTATAGTTAGACGTATTGATGATTTGGGACGTGTAGTTATTCCCAAGGAAATAAGACGAACAATGAGAATTCGTGAAGGAGATCCTCTTGAAATATATACAAGCAACGATGGTGAGGTTATTTTTAAAAAATATTCAGCAATCAGTGAAATGAGTGAGAATGCATCTCAGGTTGCTGATATTATGAGCAAACTTGCTGCCTGTCCGGTTGTGATTTTTGACAGGGATCATGTTGTTGCTGTTTCAGGAGCTTCTAAAAAGGAATTCAATGAGCGCAGAGTATCTCCCGAACTGGAAGATCTGATGGAAATGAGAAAAAACTATTTCTGTGACAGTACAGGCAGCAGAAAAATCATACCTGCCGAGGGTGTCGATAAATTCGCAATGGCTTGTATGCCTATTATAAGTTCTGGCGATGTAACGGGAGCTGTGGCATTTCTTGAATCAGAAAAATCAGCTATAGTTTCTGAATTGCAAAAAAGTCTTATAAGTGCGGCATCGCAATTTCTTGGAAAACAAGTTGAGGGATAAACTTTTAAGTCACTGTAAAGCTGAGTCTTACAGTGACTTTTTATATGAAAGTTTCTGGTAAAAATACTGCCGTCTGCAGATTCATGCAAACGGCAGTATACTATTTTAAAGAACTGTCAAAGCTTTTTCTTTTCTTCTTCCAGTGCCTTTATCAGATCATCTATTGAATGAATATTATCCTGCTTTTTAGAAGCATTATTTTTAACTGGTTTATTTTCCTGAGGATTTTGCTGAACCGACGTCTGATTTATCGGCTTGATTTCAGCCGTATTTTCCTTAGCAGGCAGTTTGAATGATGTTGTTTTTGAAAGATCCTGTTCTGTTGCAGGTTCTTCACTATTGTCTGCGTTATCCTGTTTATTGAGAGCCGCTTTTATAGCAGCCATTTTCTGACTTTTATCAGTTGACTGAGGAGCCAGAGATGGCTTTCTTGTAACAGGTGCAGGTGGCTTTTCGTCCACTGCCGCACGGAATTTTTCAACAGCGTTTTCGGTTTTTAGCTTTTGTTCAATATTTTTCTTGGCAGCTGGTTTTTTTGCAAAGTTTTCATATATTGAAGATTTTTTCTGTTCAAATGTCATATCAGGTTTAACACCAATTGACGGATCAAAAAGAGGATTTCCGATTTCAGCTGATTCACTGCTTTCCTCGTCATCATCCGGTAATGACGGGTCATCAAACATAGACGCTTCTTCTTCGTTATTGATACGACGAACAGAGAATATTTTTAGTATAAGCATAGCCAGAAGTATAAAACATGGCAGAATCATCCCCACAAGAATACCAGTTATACTTTTCAGGAAAGTAATTACTTTTCCTAAGTTATGACTTTCTGTAGTACATTTTGCAATAACGTTTTCCTTGTTGACATCAATTATTTCGTCAGGCTTATTATCAGCAGCAACACGATAAACTGTGCTGTCAGTACTATGAACAACTTCAACAATTCTCATTACATTTTCATAATCCTTATCCTGTTTGAACAGGATAACATTGCCCTCTATGAGTACTGCTATTTTATCTTTATCAGCAATTACAGCAGAGCCTTTTTGAATTTCAGGCGTCATATCCGAATTATCTACAACATAAATATTCTTTCCGAAAATTTGTCCTGAAACAGTATTTGAACTGAATATATAATTCACACCTGCTGTACATATTATAACTGCAATCAGTATAATTGTCAGAAATAGTATAAAAATTGAAAACCCTAATCTTTTGCCCTTTCTCATTTCATTTGTTCCTCCAAAAACTTATATTAATCTCATTATATCATAATTTTTATAAAATTACAACGACCTTTTTATATTTTTCACAGATTTTTTATTTTTTTGAAATTTACATAAATTTTTCTCTTGACATATTTTAAATTTGTGGTAAAATATATATAGTATTATTTTTTGCTTGTTGAAAATAATCTGAGTGTATGCTTGTGTAGCACAGTTGGTAGTGCAGCTCATTCGTAATGAGCAGGTCGCAGGTTCGAGTCCCGTCACAAGCTCCAGAATAAATTACATAAATACGCCGTTTATAGTCACTTGTAAACGGTGTATTTTTTAATTTGTTAGTAACATGTTAGTAACCAATTATTTCATCATCACTCTTTACAATTTCACCAAATATATGCAATCATAATTCCATCAGCGAAAGCAGAAATAAAAATCGTTTTTTTCTACACATTAAAGCTCGGCAATGTTTGTAGACGAAATAATAAAAAAGACCGCCAGGAGAATCCTGACGGTCTGCAGACTGTAGAAAAACCCCATATTCGATGCCGAATATGGGGTAAAATTTTAAGCG
>NZ_JBJFHN010000016.1:0-4804 GCF_051893655.1 Porcipelethomonas sp.
CAGTTCCGGCTGGCACAAAAGGCACAGTAGACCATGTTGACGATATGGGTACAATCCATATGAAATGGAGTAACGGCAGCTGTCTTGGAATATGCCCTGACACTGACAGATTTCATGTCATTGGAAAGGACGGTGAATAATCATGTGTGCAGTATTTGGTTTTCTTGACTACAAAAGAATAATCAGCAACAGCATTCTCAAACGCCTCATTAAAAATCTCGCCGTAGCCGCAGAAGAACGAGGCACAGACGCAACAGGCATCTCCTTCGTCAGAAAGGGAGAAATCGTCACCTACAAAAAGCCAAAGCCGGCTCACAGGGTCAGATTCTTTTTTCCGGAAGGAACATCAGTGGTCACAGGGCACACCAGAATGACCACCCAGGGCAGCGAGAGCCGCAACTACAACAACCACCCATTCGAGGGCTCCTGCGGCACAGAAAAGTTTGCTCTCGCACACAACGGCGTACTCTACAACGACAGGGAACTTCGCAGAAAAACAGCCTTCCTGCAACAGAAATCGAAACAGACAGCTACATAGCCGTACAGCTTCTGGAACAGGGAGAACAACTCGACACAGAAAACGTTAAAAAAATGGCAGAGCTTGTTGACGGCAGTTTTGTCTTTACAATTTTAAGAAATGACAATACGCTTATTCTTGTAAAAGGCAGTAATCCATTGACAATATATCATTTTCCTGAGTTAGGACTGTATGTGTATGCAAGTACAAAAAGCATACTTGACAAGGCTTTGAAGAAGTCAGCTCTGCCCTGTGAATTTTGTGAAATCGATGTATCAGAAGGTGACATTCTTGAAATATCTTCGGATGGTAGCATAAGCAGAAGTACCTTTGAAGTAAAAGAAAAATACCATTCTTTCTTAAACCCTTACAGATGGGATATTTCTGACTGGTATGGAACAGATGAGGATATTGAGGAAGATGATTTGCTTGCAATATGCAATTGCTTCGGAGTAGACAGGGAAGATGTTGAATTTCTTTATTCATGCGGCTATACACCGGATGAGATAGAAGAAATGCTGTTTGATACTGACCTTTTTGAGGAAACGTTAAACGAGGTAAGAGCACTGTTAAAGTGTTAGGTGAAAGGTGGTGTTAAAAATGAAAGGATTCTTAACAGGCATAATATTTACCCTTGTGGCAGAGGGGGTATTAGTAGCTACTGTTGTTGTGAAAAAAGTAAAGGAGGCTGATAGCGAATGAAAAATGCAATTGAAATTGTTGTTGAAGGGGTAGTGTTTATTGCGACAATAATAAAGGTCATACGCAAAAGAAAAAGATAACTGAAAGACAGGCAGAGGCTTAAATGCTTCTGCCTGTTTTTTTGAGTTGGAAAGAGGTGTATAAATGTTAGAAGAAACTACGGTAATAAAAAGCAAGGCGATATTTTCTGATGATAAGAAACACAGGCTTCTTCTTCGCAGAGAGTGGGATAAGGATAAAAAATCAGCAATGATTGTTATGATAAATCCCAATACTGCTGATACACTCTGTATGGATCTGACAACGATGCTGACACTGAATAATCTTTCTGCACTCGGCTTTGGAAGTGTAAACATTGTAAATCTTTACAGCAGGATAACTGGTAAGCTGAATCTCAGGTTCAACAGTGACGATGACCTGATTGCAAAAGACTGCGACGAAATAATACAGCAGTACGCAGCAATAAGTGATGCGATAATCATTGCCTGGGGTACTGTTGGAAAGAACACTCAGAGAGTAAGAGAACGTCAGAAGTATGTGCTTAACCTGATGAGACCTTACGCAAATAAGATGTACCAGATTGGAAAGAACGCTTGCCATCCACTCACGCCGTCAGTACGAAGTGGATGGAAACTTGAACCTTTTGAAATGGAGACTAATTGAAAATGATTAAATTAACAAATCTTAAAGAAACAGATAATATTAAACCCTTAATGCTCAGAGCTTACATAGCCAGAAAGATAACTGCCCTTATGGAAGAATACAGTGTAGATAATCTTGATGATATCGGCTGTTTTATTGTACTTGAAAAGAACGAATTTTCTGAGTTTCCAATGATGAGTGAAATGGAGTTTGTTGAAATGCTCGAATTTGGGGATAAGATGTACTTACACAGTGTCAGAATAGTAAGCGATAATTATGCTGAGGATTACTTACTTGAAATTGAAAGGACTTGAATATGGCTGTAATTGAAAGAATACGTGCTGTTGCCTACTGCCGGTACTCATCTTCAAATCAGCATGAAACATCAATTGAAGGTCAGATGAGGAGTATTGAGGAATTCTGCAAAAAACAGAACTGGATTCTTGTCAGCTCCTATCAGGACAGAGCTGTTTCAGGTACTACGGATAATCGGGAGCAGTTTCAAAAGATGATTTCCGACAGTTATAATCATAATTTTGAACGTGTGGTAGTTTATAAGCTTGATAGATTCGCAAGAAACCGTTATGACTCAATAATTTACAAAAACAAGCTGAAAAAGAATGATGTTCTGCTTTGTTCAGTGAATGAAAATCTAACTGACTCACCAGAATCTGTTATTCTTGAATCATTACTTGACGGCATGAACGAATATTACTCCAAAGCGTTGTCACAAATAGTAATCCGTGGACATTTAGAAAATGCCTACAAATGTATACATAACGGAGGGATTCCGCCGTTAGGCTATCGTGTTAATTCTGAAAGAAAGCTTGAAGTTGTACCCGAAGAGGCAAAAATTGTGAAGCTCATCTTTGAGTTGTATACACAGGGATATGGTTACAGCTATATTCTTGACAGGCTCAGCGAATTGAATTATCATACAAAAACAGGAAGAACATTTTCAAAGTCATCTTTGTATGAAATTCTGTCAAATCCAAAATATGCAGGTAACTTTGTATATAATAGGCTTGCTTCAAAGGATATTGACGGTAAGAGAAACGGGCATAAGACTAAATCTGCTGATAAGATAGTTTGCATAGAAGGTGGGTGCGATAAAATTGTATCAAAGGCTATGTTTGACAAGGCACAACGCATAAAAGCTGCTAATAAGAGAAATGCCGGGAGATACAGTTCAAAGGAAATGTACCTGCTAAGCGGCAAAGTAATATGTGATTGCTGTGGACGTAAAATGACAGGGAACAGGAGCAAATGCGGCAGAAATAAGTCTTTACTGGTTTCATACAGATGTCCTTCTTTGAAAAAGGTTTGTAAGAATAAGGAAATAAATGCCACGTATTTAAATAGCCATGTTTCAGTTCTGATAGGACAAAAGCTTTTAAATCTTAAGAGTCTTAAAAAGGCTGTTGCTAAAGTCAACAAGTATATTGAAAAGTATAATACTGATTATGACAGTAATTATGATACTGTTTTAGCTCAATATTCAGAAATACTTGATAACCTTGCCAATATAACTGCGGCTGTTGAAAAAGGGTTAGTCACAGAGGATTTGATGCAGAGAGCTGAAAATCTTGAGGCTGAGAAAACAGAACTTGAAAAACGATTGTGTACAATGAAATTGTTGGAACCTGTTAAGTATGAGGATTTTGAACACCTTCTGAGGCAGTACAAGGAAATAAAGCATAATACTGAGGAGTATCGCACATTCATACAGCAGTTTGTTAAAGAGATAAGGGTTCGTCCCTATGACTTTGATATTGTACTGGATATGGGGCTTGGTGTTGTTGCTGATGAGCTTACAGAAAAAATAACCATGAGGCGTGAAGAGTTGTACAAGCTGTTCGACTCTCATGTCCGTGAATGATACGGAGGAATTGATATGTTTGAGAGTAGTAAAGGAAGATACCTGACAAGAGGCGTTGATGCAGAAATTCCGGTGGAATTACAAATCTTTATGTGGCAGGCTGTTGACAATATGCCGGAACCGAAAGATTATTTGCAAGTTTTTAATCTTAGTGAGGAAAATGGTTTACAGGTAATACACCACACATCTGAACAGCCGGCTTTTGAAATGACATACATCATCCCGACTGATAAATCGATAACAACAAAGGTCTACATCATAGATGATGGCGAACACTGCACAATGCTTCTTGCTGAGGAATACTGATAAAAAGGTCCAAGCCACATAACGTGACTTGGACCATTTTTGCCGTCCTGCCGCCCGGCGAACTGTCGCTAAGCGATAAGCGACTCCGCTGAGGCGTGCGATACGGCACCTGTCTAAAATAATTACATGTATTTTTTTAATACTTCTCTTTGCTTTCAGAAAAATATGGGAAAACGGGAAATTTATTCTCTTCAATAAATTGGCGACCTTCAGAAGTGTTTTTTACAAATACACAAATTGAGTCGCATATGGGATTGAATTTATCTGTCTGTTTACTGATTTTACCATTACTGTTAAGATATACCATTCTGTTGTACTGAGGAATAACAGCAAGGATAACTTTTGAATTTTTTTTCTTGATTTTATTGCATAAACGCTGAATAATGTTAACCCGGCTCCATGTTACAGATTTGTTTTTAGCTTCACCGATACTTTCTGCAAGTATATCAAGAACTTCTTCAGACGGAAGTTTAATGGTACAGATAATCACAGAATCGGAGTAAATAGATAAATGATACCTGTTATGGTATAATACACTCTCAATCTCATCAGAGTCATAAAAGGTGTATACTTTTGTGATTCTGTAAGCAACGGCTGTTGTCAGACGTTCGCCATGTGAATATTCGCCGTTTTCTGTCAGTTCAGATATGAGGATTTTTCTCATCTGAGAATATTTCGGAAACTTTACTTTTTGATGTATTGCTGATTCAGAAGCATAGCTTATGATATCAGAATACACATGTTCCAGTGAATGACTA
>NZ_JBJFHN010000017.1:0-21701 GCF_051893655.1 Porcipelethomonas sp.
AACATTCAGCCTTTTTTATTTTCCATATTTATCCATTATAAATCAGAATTTTCAGTATTATATCCAAAACCCTGCTGGGGCAAACCTTTCTGAAGAAAGGTTTTTCCCCAGACCCTTTTCCAAAGACTTTTATTTATTTTTTATCAAAGGGGCATCGCACCTATGAGAAAAAATCAGGTGAAGTTTTAGGAAGGGAGTTTGAGGGATAACCCTTTTTCAAAAGGGTTTCCCTCAATAAGTTACGCATATAGCTGCTATGAATTCCGATTTATCTTTACAGAATATTTTTTGACTTTGCTTTATTTATAAATTTTTCGCTGAAAACCACAAAACGTTTATGAGTCCCTTCACCTATTAAGCCGGCTTCATCTTCTGCACTGACCTTAAAAGTAATTTCACGTCCGTTCACTTCGGTTACTTCGGCATACGCCTTTACATTCATTCCCTCCGGTGTAGCAGAAACATGGGTAATATCAAGCATTGTTCCCACCGTTGTTTCATCATTTTCCATGCATTCCGAAACAGCAGCTGCTGCCGCTTTTTCCATAAGTGCTGTCATCATCGGAGTTGCGAATACTTCCAGTGAACCGCTTCCTACAGTTACTGCAAGATTTTCCTTTGAAACCCTTGTTTCAGCACAAGCTTTCATTCCTGATTTTATTTCTTTCATCTTTACTTCCGCTTCCTTTCATAATGTTTATTTTTACAAAAATCAGGGAATGGCTTTTTTCCACTCCCTGACAATATTTTTATTGATCTGCTTCTTCAGCTGTTTTTCTCTGCTCTTCCGGAATGGCATTTGATGAAACAATATCACCCAGAATACGGTCATATGTCAGAATGTCAAGATCTTCATCTCTGCCGACAGTCGGATCATAGTTTGTAGAATAAACAGGCAGTGTTTCCATTTTATCCATCATCGCCTGAATAAAGCTGTCCCTGGGAGCATCGATAAGATCCATCAGAACATATGGTACATAGAATGTTGAAAATTCTTCATCCGGCATACTGCTGTAATCAAGATCATAATTACTCCAGATAATAAACGGCTGCTCATAAAGAACACTGCAGTTATTTCCATTCATTCCCAGCTGATCATAAACGCTGTTTTCTCCCTTTAAGGACGGATAATGATCTCCCACAATAAATACTACTGTAGGTTCATCAATTTCCTTGAGATCATTTATGAATGATTCAAAGTCCTCGCCTGTCTTGCCTATCCACTGCAAATAATTGCCCATTTCATCATCAGGATCTTCCCCCTGATCATAAGGCTGATGATTCTGCATTGTTGTGGTATGCAGGAAAAGCGGTTCGTCAGTATCTTCAATAAGCTTTTCGACCTGATTAAACACTGTCTTATCATCAATATATGTTCCATAGTAGCTTATCGGAACAGTCAGATCTTCGTCAAATATAAGCTGGTCAAAGCCAAAGTTTGAATAAACACGCTGTCTGCTGTAAAAACTTCCCATAAACGGATGAATATAAGCTGTTGAATAGCCCCAGCTTTTATAATATGAAGCTATTGTAGGCTGTGCTCTGTCAAGAAGCATTCTCTGCGGCATATTAGGATCATTTAAAGATCTGACCGGAAGTCCGAAATTAAGTTCAAATTCTGTTCTTACAGTCCAGCTTGCATAGGTAGGAACAATTGTTGTTCCTTTGTAGCCTTCGGCGGCAACTGCATCAAAGCCATCATAGGTATCACCGAAATCCAGATCCAGCTGGTCTTCAAATTGTCTGAAATCAGCCAGTGATTCAGACATGATCATAATAACATTAGGTTTTTCTTCTGAAAATCCGTTATCATTTTCCACATCAACATTCATCATTGCTTCGACAGTATCGTCATTATAATTTTCAGGCTCTTTGAGCTTATTGGCGAGATTTTCCGAAGCAGTCTGGCAGAAAAATGCCAGAAAACTATTATTTTCAAATTTTTCATTAAGCTTGAATGTATTGTCAGCTGCGGTAGTATCAACATCAAAGAGTGAGTAAACAGGCTTTGAAATTGCCGGAACAGTAACAACTGAAATACATGCAGCTATACAGCATATTGCCGGTGCAATTCTCTTTGACATTTTCATTTTCATTTTCGGGTTAAACCAGAATACAGCAGCAAAATATGCAACAACTATTAAAACATATGTAATCAGCATAGGAGTAATTTTTATATATGCAAAAGACGTAAGACTCTTAACGCTTTTTACAAGCTTCATATCGGTCAGTATAAGATGATTGCCGTTTGTATTATATTTGAATAATTCAGTAATACTCAGTGCCATATAAATAAACGACTGAATAAGAACTGCTATCCATCCTTTTTTAAACAAAAGCAGCAAGCCGTAAAAAATCAGCGATGCAATAAGTATGTTAAAAAGCATGACTGAAGGTCTTTCAGCTGCAAATATAATAAATTTAGACGGATATTTAGCCTGATTTATTTCTGCCATACATACTATAAACACAGGAAAAAGTATGGTAAGCAGCAGATTTGTCATTTTATACTTTGTAGAATTATCTTCTCTTTTATTATTGAAAATTTCGATGTGCTTTCTTACTGCCAAAAATTTCTCTTTCATTGTATCCCTCATTCTTTCTGAAAAATCAAATCTGACATACACTTAAATAACTTTAACTAATATATCACAACAAAATTTAAAGTTCAATAGAATTTTTCCATTTTACCGAAATATTTTCGTTTCTTCTACACCAAAGATAAATTTTACATGCAAATCACACAAAGTTTTGTTACTTTTAACAATGACCAAAAACAATCTGAAAATCCAAAAAGAAAAGCCGCACTGCTATTTTTGAAGCATACCCTTTTGAACTGCATCATCAATAATATTCATTATAAGATCATAAAGTTCCTCGGAACCGTCCTTTACGCACAAATTTCTCTCCCTGACCTGACTGCTTTTCACATTATGATTTTTCCATGAGATACCGCCCTTGGTGTAATTTAAAAGCAGCGGCTGAAGTCTGTCAAGAACAGAAGCGAACTTAGACTCAGGAGTATCCTGCCTTTCAAATTCAGTCCAGAGATTCATTATTTCCTTTCCCTGATCCTCCGGCAGAATGCCGAATATTCTGTCTGCCGCTTTCTGCTCCCTGTCCGCTTTGGTTTTATATCCCTCTTTGTCATAGCAATAGGTATCTCCGGCATCTATTTCAACAATATCATGCACAAGAACCATTTTAATAGTTTTCAGCACATCAATTTTTTCATTTGAATATTCCTCCAGCAAAAACGCAAGCATTGCCAGGTGCCAGCTGTGTTCAGCATCATTTTCCTGACGATCTTCATCTATTATCAGCGTCTGCCGGCGTATGCTTTTAAGCTTATCAATTTCAATTATAAAATCAATTTGTTTTTGAAGTCTGTCATTCATAAAAAAACCTCCTAAATTATAAATCCACCATTTACCCCGATAATCTGTCCAGTAATAAAATCACTCTTATCCGATGCCAGAAAGGAAACCGCTTCCGCTATATCCTCCGGCTTTCCGATTCTTCCAAGAGGTGTTTCTTCTGCAAGTTCAGCCATTGTTTCAGGACTGTGACACAAATTCATATCAGTTTCTATAACCCCCGGAGCAATACAGTTTACATTTATTCCGGAAGGTCCCACTTCCTTGGCAAGAGCTTTGGTAAACCCTATTACCGCCGCTTTGGACGCTGAATAATGCACCTCGCAGGACGCTCCTGTCTGTCCCCACATTGAGGAAATATTAATTATCTTTCCTCTTTTTTTATTTATCATAAAGGGCAGTACGGCTTTTGTACAATTAAAAGTCCCCTGTACATTTACATTCCACATATCCGAGGCTTGTTTTGGTGTTATATCTGTAAAAAGTCCGGTAACAGAAATCCCTGCATTATTTACCAGTACATCTATTCGCCCCGTTTGCTTTACAGCCGTTTCTATCATCTTTTCCGTATGGGCATAATCTGAAACATCAGCCTGTATGGCAATCCCGCCCGTTTCCTTTGCAATACTTTCCGCAGCTTCCCTGCTTTTTACATAATTGATAACCGGAATGAATCCATCTCTTGCCAGACTGTAAACTACAGCCCTGCCTATTCCTCTTGAGCCGCCTGTAATAACTGCTGTTTTCACTATTTTAAACTCCGCTTCATTTTATTTTATAAAATAATAATAGCACATTTCAGAAAAAATGCAAGGGTATATTGAATTTGTATTAAAAATATGGTATTATATACATATTATAATGTATAAAGGGGGATGTTATGGAACAGAAAAAAATTGACAGAATTAATTTTCTGGCACGAAAATCCCGTCAGGAAGAGCTTACCCCTGAAGAAAAATCAGAACAGGCAGCTCTAAGACAGGAATATCGTGACAGTTTTGTCAGAAGTCTTACCTCTCAGCTGGACAATACTTATATAGTTGAAAAGGATGGCTCAAAGCATAAAGTAACCAGAAAAAACGGAGGAAAAAAATCATGAGAAAAAGTGCTATGATACGTGCTGTATTATGTGTTTTAGTAATAATCATCGTAATTCTCGGATGGACTAATATCATACCGTCAACACCGGGTATTATTATTTCATCTGTTATGCTGTGCGTAATATCTGCATGGAATGGTATTGAAAACTTTCAGGACGGAAGAAAAAATATTGCTGTATTCAATTTTATAATGACAGCAATCATATTATTTTTGTGTATAGGAATATTAATACTTTAAAGCCACAGTTTCACAAGGAGGTATAAATGGCTCTTGCCCTTCTGATTTCATCAATTGTAATAATAATATGTGTTATATTCAACAGGATTTCAAACAAAATAGGCATTCCGGTTCTTATTGCATTCATTGGACTCGGAATGCTTTTTGGTTCGGACGGACTGCTTAAAATTCCTTTTGAAAACTATGATTTTGCTGAAAAAATCTGTTCTGCCGCTTTGATATTCATTATGTTTTACGGCGGTTTCGGAACCAACTGGAGCGAAGCCAGACCGGTTGCAGCAAAATCAATAATGCTCTCAACTCTGGGCGTTGCGGCTACTGCCGGTCTTACAGGCTTATTCTGCTTTTATATTCTGGGATTCCCTTTTCTTGAAAGCATGCTTGTAGGCTCAGTTATAAGCTCTACAGACGCTGCGTCCGTATTTTCAATACTTCGTTCAAAAAAACTCGGATTAAAGGAAAATACCGCTTCTCTGCTTGAAATTGAAAGCGGAAGTAATGACCCGTGTTCATACATGCTTACCGCTATAATTCTTTCCATTATGAAAGGCAACGCAAACGGCGGAGAAATAGTATATCTTATTTTCGCTCAGTTTGCCTATGGACTTATCTTTGGCTTTGCTATAGCCTTTGCCGCAAGATTTTTTCTTAGACGATTTAAATTTTCTACTGAGGGCTTTGATGCTGCATTCGTCCTTGCAATAGCAATACTTGCATATGCTTTGCCGTCAATCATTAACGGAAACGGATATTTAAGTACATACATAGTGGGCATAATTTTAGGAAACTCCGATATAAAAAACAAAAAATCCATGGTTCATTTTTTCGACGGACTTACCGGACTTATGCAGATGCTCATATTTTTCCTTCTGGGACTGCTGTCCCTGCCTTCATCACTGCCAAAGGTTTTCCCACAGGCACTGGCAATATCACTTTTTTTAATGCTGATTGCAAGACCTCTTGTTGTTTTTGGAATACTTACTCCAATGAAATGCAGTGTAAAACAACAGCTTCTTGTGTCATGGTCAGGACTGCGAGGTGCAGCTTCGATAGTTTTTGCAATAATGGCTGTTGTTACAGAGGACAGTCTGACTCATGATATTTTTCACATAGTTTTCTGTATTGTACTTATCTCCATTACAGTTCAGGGTTCTCTTATACCATTCATGGCAAAAGTATTCGGAATGACAGATGACAGTTCAGATGTACTCAAAACCTTCAACGACTATGTTGAAGAACTGGACATTCAGTTTATCAAACTTACAATAAAGGGAGATCATCCATGGAAAGATAAAAGAATCCGTGAGCTTTCCATTCCGTGGGATCTGCTTTTCGTACTTATAATACGCGGTGATAAAAGCATAATTCCAAACGGCAAAACAAAAATCAAAGACGGTGATATTGTTGTTGTAAGTGCACAGGAATATCACGGAACAGATGATATACAGTTTATAGAATACAAAATCACCCATTCGAGCAACTGGATCGGAAAAAACATTTCGGATTTTGCAGCTGTTTCAAAAAATCTTGTTATACTTATTAAAAGAGGTTCCGGAGTTGTTATTCCAAGAGGTCCTACACCTATTATGGAAAATGATATTCTGGTTCTTCATGCTCCGGAAGAAATTAAAATTACATAGCATTTACAATAAAAAATGGTGTATTTCACAAAAAAGGGAATAATTATTCGTCAAATTGCACAAACAAAAATAACGGCAAAATAACCAGTATTTTATTTCAAAAACTTTTTGATTTGTTGAATTTCTATTTTAAATCAAGAATTTACGTTATTTTTTTGCAATTTTAAGAAAAAATTGACGTTTTTTGGTGTTGAAGGATAAAAAAAAATCTACATATCGTCAATTGACTTTCCGGTGAAATTTGTGTTATAAATATTATATGAGAATGTAAACTATAAAACTATAAGCGAAATTATTATATTTATGTGTAATTCAGGAGGATAATTATGACTTTTCATGAAATCGTTGATAAGGTAAAAAAGGAATTCGGTTCTGCCGATGTAAGTAACTATGAAGATCATCTTGCTATTCAGATAAATGTTACAGGTGAAGGCAGCGGTATTTTTTATGTTGAAATTAATGACGGCAAACTTGCTGTTGAACCATACAGCTATGATGATAACAATGCTGTGTTTACAGCTTCTGGCGATGATATTATTGATATCCTGTCAGGCAACTTAAGTGAACAGGAAGCTTATGAATCCGGAAAGCTTTTAATTTCCGGTGATATGGCAAAAGCATTTTCAATTCAGCCTGTTATTGAAAACAATAAAAAATCAGCAAAAACTTCAAGAAAAAAAGCTGCTCCAAAGACAGCAGCTGTAAAAGAAGAAATAAAGGAAGAAGTTAAAAAAACAGCAGCCGCAGTTAAGAGTGCCGCTAAAACAGCCGCTAAAGCAACTACAAAAGCAGCAGCAAAAACAACTGCAAAGGCAACTGCTGCAGTAGCTTCAAAGGCTGAATCAAAAACTGCTTCCAAAACAGTAAAAGAATCAACAACAAAGCCTTCAGCTGCAAAAACAACTAAATCAGTATCTAAAAAAGGCTGATAAATGCTTAAATTTGTCAGGCGGTCACCTGATTTGGACAATGGCAAAGCAGACCATAAAAAACGCCTTCATAATGCAATTTATGATGTGCTGAAAAATCAATTGAGCGAATTTGGTATTGCTTACAATGATGATACAGTAGGTTTCAATAAATACGGTAAGCCGTATTTGAAAAACTCGGATTTGTATTTTAATATAAGTCACTGTACCGGTCTTGCTGTTTGTTCAATTGAAAGCTGTGAAACCGGAGTTGACGTTGAATTTATCAGAAATTATCCTCCCAGAGTTTTGAACCGTTCGTTTTCTCTGGGAGAAATAGATGCCGTTAAAAATTCTGCCAGACCTGATGAAACTTTTTTCAGACTGTGGACTCTTAAGGAAAGTTTTGTAAAGGCTTTGGGAATTGGAATATCCTATTCCCTTAAAAGTGCTGAATTTTATTTTGACGGTGATAGTATACAGGCATCAGGCTGTGACGGATATTCATTTATGCAATATATAATAAATGATACCTTTGTTTGCTCTTTATGCCTGAAAAAGCAGGGCAAAAGCAAAACTGAAAAAATCTGTGAAAACAGCAGTTTTTTTACCTTGAATTATTAAACTTTGACATAATCATTGGTCTTAACGGGCCTTTAAACGCGAATATCAGTCGTGTATTGTGATCCCTCTCTCAGCACCGCTTCAAGCGGTGCTACTTTTTTATACTGTCTCATTGAAAGTATTATGAAACACACAAAAAAACGGAGCTTTCCTAAAAAGCCCCGTTTTTTCATTTTATTCTTTTGTTTCCGGAGAATCCGCCGTATCATTTGTTGAAGATATTTCAGGATTTTCAGGCTCTGGAAGAATTTCAGAATTATCCTGAGTTTCCTCTGGTGTATTCTCTAAAACACTGGAATCCATTTCACCCTTCATGAGAGCTTCAAAATCCTTGTCATCAATCTTTTCATATTTCATAAGATACTTTGCAAGGAAATGCAGCTGATCAATATGTTCTTCAAGAATATCCTTACTGCGCTGATATCCATCTTCAATGATTTCTCTCATTTCAGCATCAATTTCTGCCGCAACATTTTCAGAATAATCTCTGCCGCTGCTGAAATCTCTGCCAAGGAAAACCTCGCCTTGATCATGGCCGTAAACCATAGGACCCAGCTTATCGCTGAAACCATATCGAGTAACCATATTTCTGGCAATCGACGTTGCACGCTCAATATCGTTTGAAGCACCTGTTGATATATCATCAAGTATAAGTTTTTCGGCAACACGTCCGCCCAGAAGGGTTACAATATTTTCACGCATCTCAGTTCTGCTTACATATGACTTATCGTGTTCCGGCAGAGACATTGTATAGCCTCCTGCCATACCTCGCGGTATTATTGAAACCTGATGAACCTTATCCTGTGAAGGACAATAATATGTGCAGACTGCATGACCTGCTTCATGATACGATGTAAGCTTCTTTTCACGTTCAGTAACAACACGGGATTTCTTTTCAGGACCTGCCACAACCTTAATTGTAGCTTCCTCGATATCCTCTTTGGTAATAGCTTTTCTGTTGGCTCTTGCCGCAAGCAATGAAGCTTCATTTACCAGATTTTCCAGATCAGCTCCTGTAAATCCGGCTGTGGTTTGGGCTATTGTCTTAAGATTTACATCCGGTCCCAGAGGCTTGTTTCTTGTATGAACCTTAAGAATTTCCTCACGTCCCTTAATATCCGGATAGCTTACCACAATCTGTCTGTCAAAACGTCCCGGTCTTAAAAGTGCCGGATCAAGAATATCACGGCGGTTTGTTGCTGCAATAACAATAACACTCTCATTGCCAGTAAATCCATCCATTTCAACAAGCAGCTGGTTCAGTGTCTGTTCACGCTCGTCATGTCCGCCGCCGAGACCTGTACCTCTCTGACGTCCCACAGCGTCAATTTCATCTATGAAGATAATAGAAGGTGCATTTTTCTTTGCCTGTTCAAAAAGATCACGGACTCTCGAAGCACCCACACCTACGAACATTTCAACGAAATCAGAACCGGAAATCGGGAAAAACGGACAGCCTGCTTCACCGGCAACTGCCTTTGCAAGAAGGGTTTTACCGGTACCCGGAGGACCGAGAAGTAAAACGCCTTTAGGAATTCTTGCACCGATTTCCGCATACTTTTTAGGATTTTTAAGGAAATCAACGATTTCTTCCATTTCATGTTTTTCTTCATCTGCACCTGCCACATCTGCAAATGTTACCTTTTTTCCGCCGCTGCTAGCCTGATTTTTAATATTTGCCTTTCCGAAAGCGGAATATTTTCCTCCGCCTCCAGTCTGTTTCATCATAAAGAAAAACAGAACCACACCCATTACCAGAAGCAGGATTGTCGGAATTACTGAAATAATCCATGAACTATCCTTTATTTTCTTGTAATCCTGTTCAAGAGGTGCATCCGGATGTCTTTTATTATATTCTGTTCTGTAATCATTTTCATCTGAATCAGTATCATCAAGGAAAATACTTACATTAGGAACCTCATAGGTTCTTGGCTTGTCTTCACCTTCCAGAGTATATTCCAGTTCACCAGTACCCAGATCAAGTGTATAAGACTTTACCTTATATTCATCAAAATAGGAAATCACTTCAGAATACTGTGTTTTCTTAGTCGACTCAGTCAGTCTGGGAAAAATCAGCATAAATGCAATAATAAGAGCTGCTGCTACTGCAATATAAGCCGCAATGCCTTTGTTGTTTCTGTTAGATGCCAATAATAAATTCACTCCATTCTTTTGTCTGTGACAATACCGCACAGGAATTATGTGCAAGCCGTCAGGCGTGTACGGTGCTGCCCCTATGTACTTATTCATAAATGCCTGTAAAAGGCAAATTTCTGTACTGTTCAGCCAAATCCATTCCATAGCCTGCCACAAATATATCAGAAATTATAAATCTTTAGCAATCTCATATGCAAGGCTTGTCCAAAAGAGTACAGATTTTAAGGGACTCAGGGGATCTGTGTCCCAGAATTTTTTCAAATGATAAAGAGTCAGACCCATCCCAAAAAGATATTCCAGATAATAAGAACATGTCTGCATTTACATTTGCGGAAAGATCCTTCAGAATTCTTATTTCTCCGGAACTTACCGTATTACTATTATAACTTGAAACAGTCATAAAGTCAATTTCATAGGGAATATTTATTTCTATTACAATATCTGCAAAAAATAAATGAACCCCGGGACCTTTTTTATTTGCTGCATTGGCAGTTCATATCACATCCTCTGTTTTCACGGATAAAATCCGAGTAGTTTCCCCAGTTACTTTTACCCTGTCTGCAACGCCGAAAGTTTCAGCGTATATAAGTCCCTCGTCATCTGCAAGAAAATGTATAGTGCTTCGCCTGTCTGACGGGATATTTTCATTTAAAAGCTTTTTCACAGAAGATGTAAAGCTCCTGCCGGAAAGCCTTATTTTGTCCCCGTATCTGCGGTTTCTCAAAACGATATGCCCGTGAACCTTGTCAAGGTCTATCAATGCTTCGCCGCAGTTATTTTCCTCAGCAATCAGAACTCTGCCTTCAAAGATGGAATTCCAACCAGGCTTTAAAGGAACCTGAACATCTTCGGGTTTTTCCCGTTCATGTTCAACAGATATAACCCCATTTTTGCAGGTTATATAAATTCCTTTTTTTATATTAATCTTTCCGTCATTTTCAGAAAGATTGCTGACTTCATTAATTTTTTCATAACTTTCAGGAATATCATTTGATTTCAAAAATCTTGCTGTCATTCTTCTGCGTATTGCCTTTGGAAATTTATCTGCATCCACAAGGCGTCCGTTTTTTAAGCAATCATCATACGCTTTGTCTGAAGTCTTTGAAATAAATTCATTTTCCTCCCTGAAAATATCTGTTTCAGCGGCAAATGTTTTGTAAAATCCGCTGTTTATCTCCAGAATCTCCGGAATTATCTTATGCCTTATTCTGTTTCTGGTATAATCGTCCGAAAGATTTGTAGAATCTGTAACATAATCCTGATTTTTTTCTTTTAAATATTCTTCAACCTGCTGTCTTGTAATATCAATAAGAGGTCTTATAATACTCCCCCTTACCGGAGGAATACCGCATAACCCTTTAAGTCCGGTACCTCTTATAAGATTCAGCAGCATTGTTTCTGCATTATCAGAAGCCGTATGAGCTGTAGCTATTTTATCACTGTCAAGAAGATGCTCTGCGAAATATGAATATCTTATATCCCTTGCCGCTTCCTCAATGGACTTTCCCCATTCCTTTGCATGTTTTGGAACATCACTACGGTTAATGGTAAGCGGTATTTCAAGCTTTTTGCAAAGATCCCGGCAGAACTGCTCGTCCCTGTCGCTTTCTGCACCTCTTATGCAATGATTTATGTGAATTGCGTCAACAGTAAATCCCATAGGTTCAGACAGTTCTTTTAAAGCAAGCAAAAGGCAGACGCTGTCAGCACCACCGGAAAGAGCCGCTGTAACATTATCGCCCTTATTAATCATACTGTATGTCCGGATCGTTTCAATTATTCTGTCTGTCAACATTTACCCCTCCGGCGGAGAATCAAAATCAGCATTTGAAAATCGTGTAAACTGACCGTCCCAGATAAGCTTTACTGTTCCCGTGTCACCATGACGGTTTTTCGCCACAATACATTCAGAAACATTCGGCTCTGTACTTTCCTTATTATAATATGCGTCCCTGTAAAGAAACATAACAATATCGGCGTCCTGTTCGATTGAACCGGATTCTCTCAGGTCTGAAAGAAGCGGTCTTTTATCCGGACGGCTTTCGACTCCACGGTTAAGCTGAGAAAGCAGTATTACGGGAACGTCCATTTCCTTTGCCATGATTTTTAAGTTTCTGGTGATTTCAGAAATTCTCAGAACCTGATTTTCCGATTTTATAGTAGAACCCAGAAGCTGTAAATAGTCGATTACCACAAGTCCCAGATTTTTCACTCGTCTGAGCTTGGCTTTTATCTGCTGAACAGTTGTTCCGGCAGTATCATCAAGATAAATCGGAAGTCCGCAAAGCACATCCGCACTTGATGCAAGCCTTACCCAGTCATTATCCGACAAAAATCCGCTTCTGAGTTTATTTGAGTCAACCAGTGCTTCCGTAGAAAGCATTCTGGTAGCAAGCTGTTCCTTTGACATTTCCAGTGAAAATACTGTAACATCTTTATTTGAATGTCTTGCAACATTCGTTGCAATATTCAGAGCAAAAGAAGTTTTACCCATACCGGGACGTGCGGCAAGTATAATAAGGTCTGACTTATTAAGACCTGTCGTTATTGTATCAAGAAGAGTATACCCGGTTTTAGCACCCAGATATTTTTCTTTATCAGGACCTGAAATTTTCTGAAGTCTGTCCCACGATTCAAAAACCACATCACTGATAGGTGTAAGTCCCTTAACGTCCTTGCCCTGACGGATATCGAATATTTTCTGCTCGGCAGAGTCCAGAAGCACCTGTGCAGAGCTTTGCCCCATAGATATTTCATGAAGAAGCTCTCTTGCCACCAGTGCCAGACTTCTTATATAGTATTTCTCAGCAACAATCTGACAATAGCTGTCAACATTATCCACTGACGGAACCATGTTAACTAAAGCACCGAGATAATTTCTTCCTTCCTGAGCAGAATCAAAAATATTTTCCTTTACAGATTCATTTAAAACCGTAATAATATCCGCTTTGATTCCGGAAGTAAACATTCTCAGCATTATATTAAAAAGTGCACGGTGCTGCTCATTATAAAAGCTTTCCGGTTTAACTTTTTCCAGTACAGTTGAAATAACCGACTGGTCTATGAGTATAGCGCCTAATATTGTCTGTTCCGCTTCAAGGCTGTAAGGCATTTCCTTATCGGAAAAATCTGCATAATCCATTTAAATTTTTATTCTCCGTTTCTGATCAGCCTTCTGTAACATCAATAGTAACCTTTGCAGTCACTCCATTGTAAAGTTTTATTTCAGCCTCATAAGTACCAAAATTCTTTATTTCTGTTTTAAGAGATATTTTCTTTTTATCAATTTTTCTGCCAAACTGTTTTTCAATTAAATCAGCAATATTTCCAGTTGTAACAGAGCCGAACAGTCTGCCGTTTGATCCAGCATTAGCAACAGCCTTAACTGTTTTTCCGTTTATAACTGACGCAATTTCTTCAGCAGTCTGTTTTTCAACATCCTTTTTATGCTGAGCTGACGCCTTCTGACCATCCAGAAGATTCATATTTTTTGCAGTTGCTTCAACGGCAAGTCCCTTGCCTATAAGAAAATTTCTGGCATATCCGTCGGAAACGTTTTTTACTTCTCCTTTTTTTCCCGAACCTTTAACATCCTGTAAAAAAATAACCTTCATTGTTTTATCCTTTCTGTATCAATCACTTTTTATTGCCTTTATCAGCATTTCCTTTGCCTTATCAAAGGAAGTATTCTCAAGCTGAACCGCCGCCATTGTCTGGTGACCGCCTCCGCCCAGTTTTTCCATTATTATCTGTACGTTCATAACACCCAGCGACCTGGCAGAAATATTCGTAACGTCTCCGGTTTTGTAAATAACAAAAGAAGCGTCGACATTTTCAATCCCCAGAAGCTCGTCTGCCGCCTGAGGAGCAATGATCCTGATATCGTCAGACTGAGTATGTGCCACAGCAACAGCGCATTTATCAATGATCTCTGCACATGATATAAGCTCTGCTTTTTTTCTGTAGGCTTCTATAGAGCTTGTAAACAAACTTTTTACCTTAACAGTATCAGCACCGCTTTTTCTCAGATAAGCCGCAGCCTCAAAGGTTCTGACGCCTGTTTTCATAACAAAATTTTTCGTATCAAGCATAATTCCCGCAAGAAGTGCCTCTGCAAGAATCTGAGGGATTACACTTACATTTTTAAAATACTGAATTATTTCTGTAACCATTTCAGATGCTGAAGAAGCATAAGGCTCATGATAGAATATAACTGCATCGTCAATAAAATTCACAGACTTTCTGTGGTGATCTATAACAATTTTCTGTGATGCCGCCTTATAGATATTCTGACTTTCAACAAGTTCTCCGTTATGGGTATCCACAATTATTAGCAGACTATTGTCTGTAAACTTGTTTTCTGCTTCCTCCGGGGAAATAATAAGATCCGAATATTCCTCCTGAACTCTGCTTATCAATGAACCGGAAAGATTCTTTTCAAAATCAACTACAAAATAAGCGTCTGCACCGGTCATTCTTATGGCACCTGCCAGACCGACTCCGGAGCCCACAGCATCAAGATCTGCAAATCTGTGTCCCATTATAAACACTTCGTCACTGTTATGTATAACTTCCTGAACCGCATTTGAAATAATACGGGATTTTGCCCTGGATTTTTTTTCAACGCCCTTGGCAACGCCGCCGTAAAATTTAAATCCGTTTTCAGTTTTAACTGCCGCCTGATCCCCACCTCTTCCAAGGCACATATCAAGAGCCTGTTTTGCAAAGGTTTCGCTTTCCTCAAGTGTGGAAGCACCTCTTCCGACGCCGATTGAAAGGGTTATAATATTGCTTCTGCCACCTATGGTAATATTTCTTGCATTGTCAAGAATACTGAATTTTGCATTTATGATTTCACATAAATGCTGTTCTTCAATTACTGCAATAAATTTATCATGACTGAGTTTTCTTAAAACGCCTGTGGTTTTTGCCATGAATTCTTCCAGAAGAGTTTCTGTTGCCGCAGCAACCTGTGCCTTTTCGCTTTCCTTGAAATTCTGCATTACGTCTTCGTAATTGTCTATTACCAGGAGCATAACCGACGGGCGTGTTCTTTTATATTTATTAAAAAGCTCTGCAAATTCTGATATATCCGTAAAATTCAGATAAACCATTCTCACATCATTTTTGTCAACAGGAATTGCGGAAACCTTATATATTCTTCCGTTATATTCAGTTTTGCTGATACCGTCAGTCATAAGCTCTTTTACGTCCAGACAAAGAGCTTTGATAATATCTGTTCCAAAAATTTCATGATCCTCAATGAGCTGACTGTCAAATTCTCTGTTGCACCATAAAACGATAAAATTCTCGTTTACAATAACTGCCGGAGTTTCAGAATAATACATTATCTCATTTTCAGCCATTCCCACTGATTCATTAAGCTTTGCAATAAACTTTATTGAATTTCTCTGGGACATTATTATTTCAGTAATTAAAGCAACTGAAAAGACTACAGAAGGAATCAAAGCGATGATGAACCGCCGAATACTGTATTCCTGAAGCATAACAGCAGATAAAATACTTGAAGCCATAAGCAGCAGTGCCGCTATAATAAAACTGTAAGGAACTCTTTTCTTCAACAGATTCACC
Organism: Porcipelethomonas sp.; assembly: GCF_051893655.1. NCBI lineage: Bacteria > Bacillati > Bacillota > Clostridia > Eubacteriales > Oscillospiraceae > Porcipelethomonas > Porcipelethomonas sp. The sequence continues at coordinate 15,637 of NZ_JBJFHN010000017.1, forward strand.
TCGCCTTGAAAAATTTAAAATCAGACTTCCATAATAATCGGAAGTATCATAGGACTGCGCTTTGTCTTTTCATATATATAATCTGAAAGTGCGTCACGCATGCGTGTTTTTATTGCATTCCATTCTCTGAAATCCTGAACAGTACAGGAATCCAGGGTATTGCACATAAGATTTTTTGCATTGTCAATAAGTTCTTCAGATTCCCTGACATAAACAAATCCTCTTGAAATAATATCAGGTCCTGAAACCACTGTATTTGAAGCCTTTTCGATTCCCACAACAACAATAATAAGTCCATCCTGAGCCAGATGCTTTCTGTCACGGAGTACTATAGAGCCTACATCGCCCACTCCCAGTCCGTCAACCAGAACACGTCCTGACGGAACCTGAGAAACGATATTCATTTTTGTTCCGTCTGTTTCGATTACATTTCCTATTTCCGCAATTATAACGTTTTCCTTTGGCATTCCCAGAGAGATTGCAAGCTCTGCATGTTTTTTTAGATGCTTGTATTCTCCGTGAACTGGAATAAAGAATTTAGGCTTTGTAAGTGCCTGAATAAGCTTAAGCTCTTCCTGACAGGCATGTCCTGAAACGTGCACTTCATACATTGCTTCATAAACCACCTCAGCTCCGGACTTCATAAGCTCATTTACAACCTTTGTAACGAACTTTTCATTTCCCGGAATAGGCGTTGCAGAAATAATAATAAAGTCCATAGGCGTGATATTTACCTTTTTATGGTCATTCATCGCCATTCTGGTAAGAGCTGACATAGGCTCTCCCTGACTTCCCGTTGTAATCAGAACTATTTCAGAATCATCATAACGGTTCATGGCATCAATATCAATCAGTATGCCTTTCGGCACTGAAAGATATCCCAGCTCTATTGCAGTTGTTATGACGTTTACCATACTTCTGCCGAAAACCGCAACCTTTCTGCCATATCTTTCAGCACAGTTTATGATCTGCTGAATTCTGTGTATATTTGAGGAGAATGTTGCGATTATGACTCTTTTTCCCTCAGCCTTTGAAAAAAGCTTTTCAAAGGATTCCCCGACTTTTCTCTCAGACTGGGTATATCCCGGACGTTCAGCATTGGTAGAATCAGCCATCAGTGCCAGAACGCCTCTGCTTCCCAGTTCCCCGAAACGGGTAAGGTCGATAATTCCGCTGTTTATAGGGCTGAAATCAATTTTAAAGTCGCCTGTATGGACAATTACTCCTGCCGGAGTATGAATAGCCATTCCCACAGCATCAGGAATAGAATGGTTTACTCTTATAAATTCAACTGCCATACAGCCCATCTTGACTGTTTTTCTCGGTGAAGTTACATTAAGGCTAACCTTTCCCTCAAGTCCGTGTTCTCTGAGTTTACCCTCAACAAGACCTAAAGTAAGCTTTGTTCCGTAAACCGGGACATTTACTTTTTTAAGAAGATAAGCAAGTCCTCCTATATGGTCCTCATGACCATGAGTAAGAACAATGCCACGAAGTTTTTCCTTATTTTTTTCAACATAGGTAAAATCCGGGATTACTATATCTACACCCGGCATTTCGCTGTCCGGAAACGCAAGACCGCAGTCAATTATAAACATATCGTTTGAACATTCAATAACGGTCATATTCTTTCCGATCTCATTAAGTCCGCCTAACGGTATAATTTTTACAGGAGTACGCCTTTGCTCCCTCTTAGGTTTCGGAGCAGTCTCCTGCTTTATGGCAGAAACTGCCTGTAAAGGTCTTTTCTGTCCCTTTGAGCGATAAAAATCACTTCTTCTGAAATCTCTTCTCTTCTCCTGCGGTAATTTTGTCTGATTATTTTCCACTATATAACCTCGCTTTTCTTTTTCCGGTTATTGATTCAATAATTATTTTATTTTTTCTGTTAGGAAGATTAATTAAAACTATAATTAAATATCACCCGTATTACAGGGTTTAAAGTAAATTAATGCTATCATGGCTTGGAAAAAATAAATAATGAAACTCAAAAAATATCTTCTCCGCATATTTTAGAGCTGCGGAATTTTCAAGTATGTTTCAGTATCCCGGATTTTTTATGTATTATTTTTACGCTTTGCAAAGCGTTCAGGTCTTAAGACGATCCGGACCTGTTTTAAAGCAATGCCGCCTGCTAACCCCTGAACAGGATCATATACGGGACTGCCTTTATATTTAAGGCATTAGAATATGCCATAAAATCTTTATGTTTGACGCCGGAATAACCTGTTTGCAGCATTATTCCGGCGGCAATGGAAACGGTTCATACAAATATACATACTAATTATACGCAACTTGCACAAAATTGTCAAGGAAATTTTGCACTAATTAATATGTTTAAAACTCATCATTTTTTAACTTTTCTTCAATTCTGCCGCATAATTCAGCTGCCGTCTCCATAGAACGGCTTTCTATCTGCACCCAGAGTCCCTTTCCCGATGAAGACGGCTGCATTACAACACGGTTTTCATTTTTGGCAAAGGTTGTCCCTCCGGGAGTACTGCTGCCTTCCCAGTGATTTAAAATTCCTTCTACTCTGTCCTTATCAAGCTCTATAAATTTCTTTGTAACATAAAAATCCGGCACCATAGATGGTACATCTTTAAGGCGTACGCCTTTTCTGGTTATAATATCTATAAATCTGAGTGCTAAAAAAAGTCCGTCCAGAGTAAAATTCTGTTCTCTTGCAAGCTTCCTTCCACGATCGTCTGAATATCCGTCAGAGCATGAAAAATACCGGTGAACCTTACAGCCGTATTTTGCAGCAAAATTATCGGCAGAAAACGGAAATTCAAAAGGCAGTCCCACATCCTTGCCGTTTTCAAATAAATCCATACAGCATATGAATATCAGCTTTTCATAAGACAAAAATCCGCAGCTTTCCGCATAAACTGATGCTTTTGTACCGTCTGAGCTTAACTGTATTACCAGTTCTTCCCCATCGTTTTCCGGAAAATGAAGCTTGTTTGTTCCTGGTGTACGGCTGAGCTTTATTGAATAAGGACATTCTTTAGAAATCAGTCCTTCTATATGCTGCTTGTAAACCTCTCTGAATCCCTGTCCGTCAGTAATTGTTCCCTCATCAGAAAAAATTTCCGGCATGCTTCTTTCTTTCAAAGCTTCATTTATAAAATGATTTGCCTCACAGTCCAATGGAAGTCCGCCTTTTGCTCTCACTTCAATTTTCATCAGAGGTTCTTCCTTGATATAAAGACATAAATCGCAGCCTGTAAGACGTGATGCAAAAAAAAGTTCCGTTTCCATGCATTTTCCCAGAAGTATAACATCTGATCCGGAAGATATTATTCCGGAACACAGTGCCATCTCCGCTGCTCTTGACTGTCCGTTTCTGCCGACAGCTATTCTTTTGGAATATCCGGCAGCTGCTGCCCCTGTAAAAATTGCCTCTTCAGGAGAGGACGTTCCTATTATTTTGTTTTCCTGCAATACTGCTTTCATTTTTACTTTCCCCTTTCAAATGGTTTCACAATAGATTTCCTATGTAATTATTGTCTTTATAAAGTCAGTTTTATTCACCTTTTACATTTTTTCTTAAAATTATAAGTCCGGCAAGATTCGGGATTGCCATAAGACCATTAAAAATATCAGAAACAGTCCAGACAGCTTTAAGCTCTGCCGCCGCACCAATTATAACAGAAAATATGAAAATAAATTTATAAAACGGTATTCCGGAATTTCCGAAAAGATATCTGACAGAACATTCTCCGCAGTAAAACCAGCTTATAAGCGTTGCAAATGCAAAAAGTGATACAGACACTGAAATGAAAACCGGCGCAAAATCACCCATTACTGTCCTGAATGCTTCTGTTACAAGCGGTACGCCATCCTTTCCGGAGCTTACAGCTCCGCTTGTAAGTATCGCAAGAGCTGTCAGAGTACAGCATATAATCGTATCAATAAAAACCTCTGACACTGCCCATAATCCCTGCTTATGGGGGTCAGTATTGTCTGATGCGGAATGCAGCAGAGCCGAGCTTCCCAATCCGGCTTCGTTAGAAAAAACTCCTCTGCGAAGACCTGTGTTAATACTCTTTTTTAAAATTGCTCCGCAGATTCCTCCTCCGGCAGCCCGTATTCCAAATGCATCTGTAAAAATAAGTCTGAAAGTCTCAGGTATATTTACACTGTTTTTTATAATTATTATTACTGCACCTATAATATATACTCCCGACAGCACCGGTATCAGATACTGGGAAGCTTTTCCGATTCGCTTTATTCCTCCTGAAATGATAATAAGCGTCAAAACTGCTGCAATAATGCCAGTAAGCTTTACAGGTATTCCGAATGAATCATTTAATGAGGTGGAAATAGAATTTACCTGAGTCATATTTCCCATACCCAATGATGCCAATGCACAGAATGCTGCAAACAAAACTGCAAGATATTTTTTTCCTGCTCCGTTTTCAAGGTATGCCATAGGCCCTCCTGCCCAGCAGCCGTCATGCTTTCGGCGGAAAACTGTCCCAAGATAATTTTCAGCATAAACCAGTGCCATTCCTAAAAATGCAGAAATCCACATCCAGAATACTGCTCCCGGACCGCCTATTGTAATAGCAGTTGCTACCCCGGCTATATTTCCTGTTCCCATAGTTGCCGCAAGAGCTGTGGAAAGTGCCTGAAACTGTGAGATACTATTCTTATCTGTAGTTTTTACTGCAGATTTATCCCTGAAAAGCAAAAAAATTGTATTTTTAAAAATATATTTAATTTTAAAAAACTGAAAAAATTTAAGTTTTATGCTAAAAAACAGGCCTGTACCCAACAGAAAAATCAGAAGAAAATCACTCCATACAAAATTATTTATTTTTTCAAGTAAAGATTCAGACATTTTTTGCACCTCAATATTGAATTCACCATCTGTTTTATGATATAATAAGTTACAAACTACTTATTATATTTTATTTTAATGCCCTGCAAAAACTCAAAGAAAGCTTCGCTTCCTTCATATCGGGCAATTATATCATAAAATGTAAAATGTTTGCATCAGCATTTTTTGACATCTGCTGAATGACATATCCGGGATTTTTCGATATATAATATATTAACCGGAAATTAATGCGAAAAGAGGGGAAACATGAAACATTATTACGCTGATAAAACTTGTCTTAATATTCTTAAATTTCTGATACTTGTTCTTACCTTTATACTTCTTGCCTTAACTGCGTATTTTCTTTCTTTTATACCAATAGTTATGATTACTCTCTGCATTATATTCTTTGCAGTCGGCTTTTTCCTGGCACTTATTTATCTTCCTGTGTATTTTAAAAATTTAAACTACTATGTTTCAGATGATAAAATAATTAAAGAAAGCGGATTTTATTTCCGTAAAAAGCAGATTATCCGATTAAATAAAATTCAGTTTACAACTTCTGTTTCAACTCCGTTTTCAAGACTTACAGGACTGAATTTTATAATTCTTTATGCTTACGGCGGAATTATGACCGTCATGTTTTTAAGCGACCGTGATTTTGCGGAACTGACCTACAATTTACGATTCTGAAGAAAGGAAATCTGCCATGTATCATGAACATCCGCTGAAAATAATAAAAAATGCAGCCAAAAATATATGGCTGCTTATATTTCCACTGCTCAGAGGAATCAGAACCTTTTCCATTGATTTCAATACCTTTTACACATGGCTCAAAGGTGCATGGTTTGATTTACTGGTTATTCTTTTTATTATCGGTTTTGGTTATTTCCGATGGCTGTTTACATGGTTTAGGTTTGAAAATGACAGTGTTAGTCTTATAAGCGGAATTTTTGTTAACCGTGAAACTATTATTCCATATAAAAATATTTCTGCCACTACCGCCGAACACAGCTTCTATCTCAGACCGTTCAAGGCTGCAAAGGTCAGTATTGATACCTGTGCCGGAACTTTCGGAACCTCAGATATGTCTTTGCTTGTACGGCGTGAAGATTTAAAAACGCTTCAGAAAAAGCTTCCCAAAATGAATACTGAAAGTAAAAAGACATTTGAAGTAAAACCCAAATGGTTTACTATTGTGTTTTTCTCATTTGTATTTTCAAGCAGTCTTTCTGGA
>NZ_JBJFHN010000018.1:0-4779 GCF_051893655.1 Porcipelethomonas sp.
TTTTATCATACTTTCCTGCTTCTTGGGGAGGTATGGCTGCGGTTGGCGGATACCATCATCGTTAAGATTTTCTGCATATTTACCAAAATAAACAACAGATGCAAGTCCGACACCAACAATGTTTTCTTCAAAACAAATACTATTTAAATTTTCTTCACTTACTTTTTTTCCAAATGCAATGCAAATGCGATCTGCATATTCGTCTGGAATTGTATCAAGCCGGACATCATAGCCGCCCATAGGAACAGATATTTTTTCGCCTTCTGAAGTTTCAGCTGTGGGAGGAATAAGAAGATTTTTTTCTGATGTTTTATTGCTGCATGACATACATGATATAGACAATATGAATAATGCTGCGATACTTAATACTTTATTTTTTTTCATTTACATACCCCTTTTTTAATTCATATATCTTTAAAAAAGCTATTCCAAAACTAAACCAGAAAAACGGATTTACTGTAATACAACTGTCATTTGAAAGACCTATAACCATAAAACCGCAAAGTCCTGTATACAAAAACATCAAAAAGCATATATCCTTTTCGGATTTAAAGCAATCCGGTGATGTCCTGAAAAACACCCGAAAGCCGGAAACGACGAAATATATAAACAATATCAGTACTGCAAGCAAAGCAGGTATGCCACAGGTAATGGCTATTTGCAAATACCAGTTATGCGGCTTGTCTACAATAAGGCGATATGTGCCATGTGTATTCAGCAAGCCAACAAGATCATTCTGATTAAAATAAAACGGAAAATTTCCGGGACCCTTGCCAATAAGAAGACAATCCTTCAATATTGGAAGTGAATTTATCCAGATATATCCTCGGCCAGTGGCAAAACTATAAAATTCACACAATTGCGTATCATCAAACTCAGAGTGCGGAATACTGCTCAGCAGCTGTTTATTCTGAACAAGTAGTTTTACTCCGTCAGATGTAACGGCAAAATCTATTGTACTTTTGTAACCTAAATCAAGATATATAATACCATCCCTGAGAATTATACTGAATTCAAAATCATTATTCATATCATGAACAAGAATTGTATTGCTGTCAATTGAATCTGCTGTAAATACCGTACTGTTACTGCCAGAAACCTTAAGCTGTTCACCACTTTCCACCGGTGCTGTAATATGATATTCAGACCCATTTCCACTAAAAATTATTGAATTTCCTTCAAGGCGAAAATCGTCAAGTTTAAATGAATGAGTCGATTCATCATAACTGGTTTCATTAAAAATACTCTTAACAATATTGGAAAAAAAATCACTTCCAGACACAGCAGTTACTGAACCCACAAGAACAGCAAACGCTGAAAAAATTAAAATAACATTTCTGACAGAAATAAACCTTTTGGCGATCATAAAAATCATAATAAACAGTATTTCAGCCAAAACTACATAAAAAGCAGCTGTAGAGTTAGACATGATCACAACTATAAAACAAGCTGCACTGATAACACTGCATATTATTTTCCTGAAAACCTTTCCGGCAGCTGTGATATAATAAACTGAAACAGGAAAAATCAACGTGCAGAAACCACCCATGTAATTAGAATTGTAAAACATCAGAACAGTTTCACGGTAGGCATTTGAAAAATCAAGACTTTCTGCAACACTTCTGTATTCCGGTGAAGCTATGATATATTTCATAAACGGCAGCTCCATCAGTGGCATTACAATATATTCAAAAAATGACATAACAACCGTTACAGTAATTAGTATAAAAAAAGCTTTTTTATAATGTCTCCATGCTTTTTCAGTACCGAAATAATTATAGCCTGCAAAGAAAAGTATGCAGTAAGAAAAAACAGCTATAATCCCCTCATATTCTGAACATACACCCCATAATACAGTCTCTTTATTTTCCGAAAATATTGAGGAAATAACAGCCATGAGCAAATACACACCCATAAGTAAAAGCGGCATACGAGCAGATTTTTTCAGTACCGGATTATAGCGACAGGGCTTATCGGGAAATATTTTTTCGCCAACAAAATAGCATATACATATCAATGCAATAATAAACAGCAGTATCTCTTTGCAATACAAAAACAAATCCACATATAATCCATCATTGTTTGAAAACAGCCTTTGTGAATTTTCACCAATAGCTTTAACATGTATTCGCACTACAAATAACAGAGTAAAAACAGCACATATCAGAAAGTCAACAAATAAGCATCGATATGACGGCTCTGTTTCGTTGTATTTTTTTTTTAATGACAAACTTATACCCCCTGTCAATTTCCACTTGTTTGCACATTGACATTTTTATCATTTTAATTATAATCGACTCATATATCATTCAGTATTTTATTTTAATTATTTTTCTCAGAAAAATTCTCATGAGGTGCCACAATTAAGCATTATTATACCGGAAGTTGTATAAAATGTCAATATCTTTAATATTATTTTGGTTTAATTATCAAATTTGCAGTCTATACAAAATATATTTTATACAAATTTCTGCAGTTCACCGTTCATATAAAAATACCGTAAGCATAGCCATTTGACCTTCCTTGTTATTTTTCATATCTGAAAAACCAGGATAATATTATTTAAATTTGTCAATAAATGCAAAAAGCGGACGAAACCGTCCGCTTAAAACTTATGAAGTAAATTTGTTTGCCATATATCTTGCAATTGCCGCAGCGTCACGGACATTTATCTTTCCGTCTTCGTTAAAGTCTGCGGAATCAGGAATCTCATTTACTTTTCGTTCTGCAAGTTTTCTGGCAATGAATGCAGCATCTCTGACATCAACTTCTTCGTCACCGTTGGCATCGCCTTTAATAACTTCCGGTGCTTCTCCCAGTGATTCAAAAGCATAACCATATTTTTGAGCATAAGCCTGTGCTGTTGAATTATCATAACCTGAAATTATACATCCATATGTAAAAACATCAGGATCATCAGAAATTTCACATTCCGGGTTTTTTATAGTAACATTATGAAGACTATTACAATCCGAAAATGCTCCTGTTTCTATTTTGGTTACGTTTTCATCAATTGTTACAATTGTAAGATTTGAGCAAAAACTAAACGCAATTGCTCCTATAGTTTTTATATTTCCGGAAATAGTAATGCTTGCTAAATTTGTATCCATAAAAGCACCAAATCCTATCTCAGTAACGGGTATGCCGTCAACTTCGGACGGTATTACAACTGATTTTGCTGCCGCTTCGCAATTAGAAATATATGCATAGTCAAATATTCCATCTTCATCTGCATCAACCTTTTCAATCGTAAGAAACGGGTCATAAGTTGCCTCAGATTCATCATGCTTTTCCTTACGGTTTTTTTCAGTGTACTTGCTGCCATCGCTTTTGATTTTCACATTACCGTCAGAATACTCTTCCTGAATCATGCTTTGTCCTGCGACATCTGCCACAACACTTGAATACTGAACTCCGGCAGACTTCTCATAAACTGCATTGCCACTTGCAATGACTTTTCCATTCTGTTTCATCTGTACAGCAGCATGGGCGGTAAGATTATCCTCGCCAATGGTATTTACTACAGCTGATTTGTAACTCTCGTATGGGTTTCCTGCCGCATAAGCAATCAGACCTGCTGTTCCAACCAATGTAAGGCCTGCTGCCAGGCAAGCCACTGTGATTTTCTTTGCTTTCATTTAAATCAATCCTTTCGTTGTTTTCCTATTTCGAGGTTGACTTTATTATAAAATCACACAGTAAACTGAAGCTTATCCAATGATAAACAAAAGATAAAATGACATTAAAACTTACATAAAAAATACGCACATCCGAAGATGTGCGTATCATAGTCATTATTTTACCAGCAGCAGCGTTCCCGCAGTCATCAGAACAAGTCCAATCATGGATTTTTTCGTCAGCTTTTCTTTCAGCACAAAGTAAGAAAAAGCAATCGTTACCAGAATACTCAGCTTATCAATCGGCACAACTACACTTGCCTGACCATCCTGCAAAGCCTTATAATAGCACAGCCATGACAATCCGGTGGTCAATCCCGAAAGGCAGATAAACAGCATATTGCGTTTACTGACAGCCTTGATTTCATTTTGTTTGCCTGTTACGAAAACCATGAGCCATGCCATGATCAGCACAACAATTGTCCTTATCGCAGTACCAAGATTAGAATCAATTTCGCTTATTCCGATTTTCCCGAGAATTGATGTCAGACTTGCAAATACTGCTGACAGCACAGCGTACCATAACCAGCCCCAGCCTTTTGTTTCATTATCAGACTGCTTTTTCGTTATCATAAGATAAGTGCCGATGCCAATCAGGAGCATACAAATAACTTTGACTGCACTGAGTTTTTCTCCAAGTACAAGAAAAGCAAGCAGCATTGTCATTATCGTACTTGACTTATCAATGGGCGCAACCTTGTTTACATCACCGATCTGCAAAGCCTTAAAATAACAAAGCCAGCTGCCTCCGGTTGCAAGTCCTGACAATATGAGAAACAGCAAAGGTTTTCCCGAAATGCTGTCAATATCCTGATAAGCTCCGGTTATCAGGACCATCAGCCAGGAAAAAAACAGAACTATTATCGTCCGGATAGCCGTGACAACTGTGGAATCTGTATTTTTGATTCCAATCTTCGCAAGCACGGCAGTAACTCCGGCAAAAAGAGCAGAACCAAATGCGAACGTAATCCACACAGCACATCACCTACGCTCTGAATCGGTATCCCACACCCCATACTGTTTCAATATAGTGCGGACTGGAAGGATCGTCCTCGATTTTTTCACGGAGCCTGTTAATATGAACTGCCACTGTTGCATTATC